>NZ_JAGQBM010000067.1:0-17262 GCF_024345635.1 Cyanobium sp. Lug-B | reverse complement strand
TGCTGCTGGTGCCCGCCCTGGCCGTGGCCCCCAGTGGCCTGCGGCTGGGCTCCGGCGGCGGCTGGTACGACCGGCTGCGGGCCGATCCGCGCTGGGCGGCGGTGCCCGCCCTGGCGGTGCTGCCCGCCGCCTGCGTCAGCGCGGCCCTGCCCAGGGATCCCTGGGACATCCCCTTCGACGGCTGGATCGATGAGCGCGACTGCCATCTCACGCCGGCGGGGCTGCGGAAGGTTGCAAGCTCTTAACGATGGGGCCCGCAGCGGGCCAGGGCCCCGATCGTTTGCCAGGATCGGCGCAGTGCATCCGTGCCGTCCTTGGATTCCATCCTCTCGTCGCTCCAGAACCGTCCCCTGACGGCCGCTGAGCGGGTGATGACCTCCGAGATCCAGAGCCGCGGCTCCTCCAGCGACGCCCTCTCGATGATGGTCAGTTCGGTCGCCAGGATGGTGCAGGCGGGCAAAAGCAGCGATAGTCGCTGGAAAGCCTCCTGATTCACGGATGAAGCCCCTTCTGTTCACCGGGCTGATCGGCCTCGTCGGCCTCGTGGTGGCCCCCACCCAGGTCCGCGCCCACGCCATCGAGAGCAGCCTGGAGCGCCTCACCAGCCTCAACGAGTCCCTGAACCGTTCCGCGGCGGCCCCCGGCCCCGAGACGCTGCGCCTGGAGAGCCAGTTCTCCGGCGGCCAGCCCGCCAGTGATGCCGCCGTCCGCATCGTCCCCCCCGACGGGGGCACCCCGATCGAACTCGGGCGCACCGGCGCCGATGGGAGCATCGTCTTCACCCTGCCGCCCCAGGCCGGCCGCCAGTGGGAAGTCCAGGTGGATGCGGGCCCGGGCCATCGCGATTACCTCGAACTGCCGGAACCGGCGGCCCCCTCGGCGGCGCCCGCGCGGGTGAGCCGCTCCCTTCCCTACCCTCGGCTGGAGGGATGGGCCTTTCTGCCCCCCCTCGGCGTGCTCGCCGTGGCCGGTCTGGCCAGGATGCTGAGGCTTCGCCGCCCGTCCTGATTTCCTCCCTCCCGTCCATGGCCACCGGCAGCCCCGCCCTCGATCGGATCGTGGAACGCCTGGGCAGCACCAGCGACCCCCGCCGCCGCTACGAGTACGTGCTGTGGCTGGCCAAGAAGCTCGAGCCCCTGCCCGACGACCTGCGTCAGGACGCCTTCAAGGTCAAGGGGTGTGTGTCCCAGGTCTATGTGGTGGGCAGCCTGGAGGGGGGCCGGCTCCACTGGCGCGGCGATTCCGATGCCCAGATCACCAAGGGGCTGCTGGCCCTGCTGATCGAGGGGCTGGAGGGCCTGACCCCCTCCGAGGTCACCGCCCTCGATCCCTCCTTCATCGCCGCGACGGGCCTGCAGGCGAGCCTGACACCCTCGCGGGCCAACGGTTTCCTCAACATCCTGCGCACCATGCAGGGCCAGGCCAGCCAGCTGGATGCCGGTTGATTTCTAGGATGGTGGTTTGTGGGGTTGCAGCCCATGGCCATCGGCATCGGCTTGCTCGGGCTGGGCACGGTGGGGAGCGGGGTGGCGGCGATCCTCGCCAGTCCCCAGGGCCGCCATCCCCTGGTCGCTGACCTGGTGCTCGAACGGGTGGCCGTGCGCGATCTCAGCCGTCCCCGTCCCCTGACCCTGCCCCCGGAGCGCCTCACCACCGACCCGGAGGCCGTGATCGACGATCCGGCTGTGGACATCGTCGTGGAGGTGATGGGGGGGCTGGAGCCCGCCCGCAGCCTGATTCTGCGGGCCATCGCCGCCGGCAAGCCGGTGGTCACGGCCAACAAGGCGGTGATCGCCCGCTATGGCCAGGAGATCGCCGCCGCCGCCACGGAACGGGGTGTCTACGTGCTGATTGAGGCCGCCGTGGGCGGGGGCATCCCGATCATCGAGCCGATCAAGCAGTCCCTCGGCGGCAATCGCATCCGCCGGGTCAGCGGCATCATCAACGGCACCACCAACTACATCCTCAGCCGCATGGCCGACGAGGGGGCGGCCTACGCCGAGGTGCTGGCCGATGCCCAGCGGCTGGGCTACGCCGAGGCCGACCCCGCCGCCGATGTCGAAGGGGGCGACGCGGCCGACAAGATCGCCATCCTGGCCGGCCTGGCCTATGGAGGGCCGGTGGAGCGCGGCGGCATCGCCACCGAAGGCATCGACCGGCTCGATGCCCGCGACGTGGCCTATGCGGCCCAGCTGGGCTTCGTGGTGAAGCTGCTGGCGGTGGCCGAACGGGTCGAGGACGTCGCAGACGCCCCGGACCGCCATCGCTCGGAACCGCCCGGCGGCGTGGCGCTCGATGTGCGGGTCCACCCCACCCTGCTGCCCAAGCACCACCCCCTGGCGGGGGTCCACGGCGTCAACAACGCCATCCTGGTGGAAGGGGATCCGGTGGGCCAGGTGATGTTCTTCGGGCCCGGCGCCGGGGCCGGGCCCACCGCCTCGGCGGTGGTGGCCGACATCCTCAACATCGCCGGGATCCGCCAGGTGGGCGGGCCCCAGGCCGGCCTCGACCCCCTGCTGGCGGCCAGCAGCTGGCGCCACTGCGCCCTGGTCGACGGTTCCCGGACGCACCACCGCAACTACGTCCGGCTGCGCACCCGGGACGAGGCCGGCGTGATCGGACGCATCGGCACCTGCTTCGGTGCCGCCCAGGTGTCGATCCAGTCGATCGTCCAGCTCGACGCCCGGGAGGGGGAGGCCGAGATCGTCGTCATCACCCACGAGGTGCGGGAGGACCGGTTCCGCGAAGCCCTCGGCGCGATCGAGGCCCTCGAGGGGGTGGAGGCGGTGGCCGCCTGCCTGCGCACCCTCTGAGGCAGGGCTGCAACCGCCGGTTGCGGCAGCTCAGCGCCCCTGGCGAAGGCGCTGCCGCAACCGGCGGCTGCAGCGCCAGGCCAGGGCCACCCCGGCCACGGGCAGGGGTCCGGGCACCGAAGCTGGGTCAGGAGCCTCCCCCTCACCACCGGGCTGCCCGGTGGGGCCGTCGCCGCCATCACCGGGCAGCTCGCCGGGGCCGCCGCCGGGCTGATCGCCGGCGGGGCTTTCCGGAGCCGGGGCAAGCAGAGCCGTCTCGAACACGCCGTCCCCATCCCCGGAACCGTCCGTCCCGTCGGCGGGCTCGGCCACCAGGGCGAGCACCGGCTCGATGGAGGGGGAGCCGGCCGGCACGATCCGGAAGGGAACGAAGGCGCCCGTGGAGCCGTCGAAGACGTTGTCGAAGAGGGTTCCGGCCTGCCAGGTGAGTTGCAGCGGCGCGGTTGTCGCCGTCCCCGTCCAGCGGAAGGCCAGGGGATTCGTCAGGCGGAAGCCGCCGCGGCCGGGCACGTCGCCGGAGCGCGCCAGAAAGAAGCCCGAGGGAACGACGAACCCATCGATGATGGAACCGGACCCTGAAGGGGAGCCGAGAAGGAACGGGGGCACGACCAGTCCCGTGACGGGGTTGCCCAGGCCGATGCCACCGACGCCGATGCGGATCTCCGGCTCCCGCCCGAATCCGGGAACCAGCAGTTCCCGCAGGTCCTCCAGCTCGGCCAGGGCGTCATGCCCGTAGCTGCCCACGGCCGGGGCCGCGGTGCTGGCAATCAGGCAGCTGAGCAGCACCAGGGGAGGGTAGAGATGGACCGACGGGCGGAAACGCCTCAGGCCGAGGGCACCGAACCCAGGGAAGCGCACCATGTACAACCAGGAATGTTTCACCATCTTATCAGCCAGCCTTCAGGTTTGCCTGGTTTGCGTTTCAGTCGGCAGGCTGGGGCGGTCTGCCGCGCCCCTGACGGCATGGGTGGGGCCCCCTAAGGTCTGGGCCGCTGGCCAGTCCGCACCACCCTGTCCAGCCCGGACCTCGGATGCCTGACCACTCCGCCAGCCGCGAGGAGACGATCGCCGGCTTCAGCCGCCTGCTCGCCTGGAGCGGTGGCGGCCTGCTGCTGGTGTTCCTGGCGTTCGTCCTGGTCGACTCCCTGCCCCTCGCGCTCCTCAGTCCCGCCTGGCAGCTGCGGTTCACCAACCGCATGGTCAACACCGCGCTGCTGGCCCTGCTGGGGTTCCTGCTGCTGCACCTCGCGCTCTACATCGAACCCACCAACGGCTTCCTGCGGGCGAAGCTGGCCATCGCCCGCCAGTGGGCGATCGTCGTGGTGTTCGCCTTCCTGCTGCTGGTGCCCCTGCAGGGTTTCGCCACCTGGCGGATCCTTTCCCAGGCGAAGGGCGCCCAGGCGATGCAGCGCAGCGTGCTCGACACACGGGTGACGGGGATCCGCCAGGCGATCGAAGCGGCCACCAGCCCGGAGGACCTGCAGGCCCGCTTCTCGCGGCTTCCGGCCCCCCGGCCCCAGCTGCCCCCGGCGGCCCTCAGCCTGCCCCTCAGCGAGCTGAAGCGCAGCCTGCTCGATGAGCTGCAGAAGACGGAGACCCGCGCCTCCGGCCGGATCAGCGGCCCAGCCCCCACCGACGTCTGGGCCCTCGGCCAGGGGGTGGCGCGGGTGAGCATCGCCTCGGTGGGGTTCGCCGCCGCCTTCGCCGCCGGCGCCCAGCGGCCGGGGGTGTCCCTCACCCTGCTCCAGCAGCTGGTCCGGCAGCTGGAGATCCTGCGCGGGCGGCGGCCCAGGAGCCAGCGACGGACCCCCTGAGCGCCTCCGCCGGAACCGTGCTGGACAGGCCGCTTGAATGGGCGCCACCGGATCGCAGGGTCTTGCCGACGACCAGGGGCAGAACAGCACGCGGGCCGGCCGCGGCGGCCACGGCCCTTGCCACCCTGCTGCTGGCCCTGCCGCTGCTGGCGGGCTGTCAGCCATCGGGATCGCGCCGCTCCCTGGTGGTGGCGACCAAGAGCCGCATCGATTCCCTTGATCCGGTCCAGGCCTCCCGCATCGGCGTGATGCAGGTGCTCAGCGGCCTGGGGGACCCCCTTTATGCCATCGACGCCGGCGGCCGCATCGAGCCGCGGCTGGCCACGGCCCTGCCGGTGCTGAGTCCGGACGGGATGCGGGCCCGCATCCCCCTGCGGCGGGGGGTGCTGTTTCACGACGGCACCCGCTTCGATGCCGCCGCCATGGCCTTCTCCCTGCGCCGCTTCATGGCGATCGGCACCCTCGGCTACCAACTGAGCGAACGGGTCGCGAGCGTGCGGGTCACCGCTCCCCACGAGATCGAGCTGGTGCTGAAGCGCCCCTTCAGCCCACTGCCGCGGCTGCTCAGCGCCATCTTCCTGACCCCGGTCTCCCCCACCGCCTACCGGCAGCACCGGGACAGGCCCCTGAACGACCGCTTCGTGGGCACCGGCCCCTACACCCTGGCCTTCTTCGGCGGCCAGCAGCAGCGGCTGGTGCCCTGGTCCCGCTACTGGGGCCGGCGGCCGGCCAACGGGGGCATCGACCTGGTCACCCTGAGCAACTCCACCGCCCTGTTCGGGGCGCTGCGCAGCGGCGAGGTGGACCTGCTGCTCAGCACCGGCCTGGAGATCGACCACCAGCAGGCCCTCAAGCGGGACGCGGCGGCCGGCCGCCTGCGGCAGGCCGTCGGCCCCTCCCAGGAGATCAGCCTGGTGTCCCTGCTGACCGACCAGCCACCGCTGAACCGGCCCGCCCTGCGGCAGGCCGTGGCCCGAAGCCTCGATCGGGCCACCATCGTGCGGCGGGTCACCCTGGGGCTGCGCTCCCCCCAGCGGCAGCTGGTGCCCCCCGACCTTCCGGGCTCCGATCCCACCGCCTGGCCGGCCTACGACCCTGCCGGGGCCCGCGCCCTCTACCGCCAGGCCGGGTACTGCGGGGGCAAGGTGCTCACCCTGCCGTTCACCTACCGCTCCGACATCCCCACCGACCGCCTCTTCGCCCTCACCTGGCAGGCCCAGCTGCGCCGGGACCTGGGCGACTGCGTGACGCTCGAGGTGAGCGGCATGGAGTCGACCACCGCCTACTCCCAGCTCGACAAAGGCGCCCTGACGATGCTCTTCTACGACTGGATCGGCGATTACCCCGATGCGGAGAACTTCCTGATGCCGCTGCTCTCCTGCAGCAAGGCCGAGGGAAACCGCTGTCTGGAAGGCAACAGCGTCCTGGGCGGCACCTTCTGGACCGCCCCGGGGCTGGAGGAGGAGCTGCAGCGCAGCAGCCAGCTGGACGGCCCCGAGCGGACCGCCCTGCTGATGGCCATCCAGCGCCGGGTCGCCGCCGCCAGCCCCTACCTGCCGGTGTGGCTGAGCGCCCCGGTGGCCTGGGGCCAGCCGGGGGTCAGCCAGCCCCGCTTCGACGGGTCCGGCCGGGTCGTGCTGGGGGAGCTGCGCCGTCTCCCCGCCGCTGCCGCGGCCCGGGTGCCATGAGCCGCCGCTCCGACCTGGCGCGTTACCTGGCCTCCCGCCTGGCCCTGGCTCCGGTGATGCTCTGGCTGATCGCCACCCTGGTGTTCCTGCTGCTGCGGGTGGCCCCCGGGGATCCGATCGACGCCCTGCTGGGCACCCGCGCCCCGGAGGCGGCCCGCGCCGCCCTGCGGGCCCAGCTGGGCCTGGATCTGCCCCTGGCCGACCAGTACGGCCGCTTCCTCGGCCATCTGCTGCGGGGCGACCTGGGCACGTCGCTCACCAACGGTGAGCCGGTGACCCGCATCATCCAGGCCTCCCTGCCCGCCAGCCTGGAACTCGGCGTGGTGGGCCTGCTGCTGGCGGCCGTGGCGGGGCTGGCGGTGGGATTCAGCGGCATCGCCCGTCCGGAGGGACGGATCGATCTGGCCGGCCGTCTCTACGGCATCAGCACCTACGCCCTGCCCCCCTTCTGGGCCGCCATGGTGGTCCAGCTGGTGTTCTCCGTCTGGCTCGGCTGGCTGCCGGTGGGGGGACGCTTTCCCGCCACCCTGATGCCGCCGGTGGGCACGGGCTTCTATCTGCTCGACAGCCTCCGGGCAGGCGACTGGGGCCAGCTGGTCGGCAGCCTGCGCCACCTGGTGCTGCCGGCGGCCACCCTGGGCCTGCTGCTCAGCGGCATCTTCACCAACGCCCTGCGGCTCAACCTGCGCCGCGCCCTCGGCTCCGACTACGTGGAGGCGGCCCGCAGCCGGGGCCTGAGCGAGCGGCGGGTGGTCCTGCACCACGCCCTGCCCAATGCCCTGCTGCCGGTGCTGACGATCACGGGCATCACCGTGGCCTCCCTGATCGGCGGCGCCCTGCTGATCGAGGTCACCTACTCCTGGCCGGGCATCGCCTTCCGGCTGCAGGAGGCGATCGCCCAGCGCGACTATCCCGTGGTGCAGGGGATTGTGGTGGTGGTGGCGGCCCTGGTGGTGTTGGTGACCGTGCTGGTGGACCTGCTGGTGGCCCTGCTGGATCCGCGCATCCGCTTCTGAGCGCCGGGCCGGTGCCGGTGCCGAAGTCTCAGGGCTGCAGGCCGGCCTTCCAGCGCCGGGCGGCGGCGGCGTCGAGCACATCGAGGGTCACCCCCTGCTGCACCCGCCGCTGGGCCGGCAGCAGCAGGGGCTGCTCCAGGGTCTGGAGGTATTCGGTGGTGAGGCGCAGCAGCGCCGACTGCACCCGGGCCGGGTCCACCCCCACCAGCTCGTCGTCGAGGCGGAAGAGCACCTCATCGGTGGGCATCAGCCGCACGGGGGAGAAGTGGCTGCCCCCCTCCACCATCACCAACCGGCTGCGGGGATCGCTGCCCTGGAGGAAGAGGCGCAGCTGCTCCTCCAGCGGCGGCGTCACCAGGTCGAGGCTGCCGCCGACCATCAGCACCGGCAGCCCCAGGGACGCCAGGCCCCGCCGGGGCCAGAGCAGGCTGCCGAAGCTGTTGAGCAGCACCAGCCCCCGCAGGTCGGCGGGGGGGGAGGGGCGCTTGGGCAACTCGGTGCTGGGCAGCTGGCACTGCAGCAGCCGGGAGGGGTTGGCGATCGGCAGGCGGTCGAGGGCCTTGCGACAGCGCTCGGCGAGGCCCGCCTCCGGCACCACCCCCGCCGCCAGCAGGGCGGAGAGGGCCCCCATCGAATGGCCCAGCAGCACCACCCCGTGGCCCCGCACCGGCAGCTCGCCCCAGCGCTGGGCCGCCAGCACCGCCTCGACGTCGGCCAGCCGGATGGCCAGGGTCTCGGCGCCCGGCGGCGGCCGCTGGCCGTCGAGGGCGGCCTTGAGGGCAGGTCCGTCACTGCCGGGGTGCTGCACCACCACCACCGGCCAGCCCCGTTCGGCCAGCTCGCTGGCCAGCCAGCCGAACTGGTCGGCATTGCCCCCCAGGCCAGGCATCATCAGCAGCCAGGGCCGCTGCGGGGTCGGGCTTCCCCAGCCGGTGGCCGCCGCTGGCGTCGGTGGTGCCGGCCACACCTCCAGCGGCAGGGGCTGCTGGCGGTGGCCCACGGCCAGCCCCAGCCGCCGGGGCCTCAGGGGGGTGCGATCGGCGAAGGCCAGGGGGACGGTGCGCCGCTCCGGCAGGGCCAGGGCCTGGAGGCGCCGCAGCGCCTGCCGCTGCAGGTCGATCTGCTGGCGCCACTGAACGGCCAGTTCGTAGAGCCCATCGAGCTGGAGGCTCAGCCGCTGCACCGGCAGGGCCCGCAGCAGGCCGATGGTGGAGACGTCCTGGCGGGACTCCAGCAGCCGGCGCAGCGTCGTCTGCAGCACCGCCGTGGTGCTGCGGCCGTCGGCCGTGGTCAGCAGGTCCCCGAGGCGGGCCATCATCTGGCTGCCGGCCCAGCTGTCGAGCAGCTGCTGGCCGAAGCTGGTGTCCCGCAGCAGGGGGGCGCGCAGCAGGATCTTCAGGTCCTGGCGGCTGCGGGGGTCGAGCAGATCCAGCCAGACCGCCAGGTCCCCGCCGCCGGACCGGCCGGCCGGACTGCGGGTCCAGCCATCGAGCTGCTCGAGGTTCACCGGCAGCTCCAGGCCATCGAAGCGCAGTTCCAGCACCTCCGCCGCGGCAACGGGCCCGGCCAGGGCCGGCCCGGCGATCAGCAGACTGGCCAGCAGACCCTTGAACAGGCGAAGGCGGAGTGGAACAGGCACAGGGGAGGGCCAGGGCGCGGTCCTGGTTCACCCAGTTTCCAGCAGCCCTGCGCCATGTCGCCCTGATCCGCCTGATCGCGATGCTCGGGGCGGGCGGCGTGCTCTATCTGACGCCGATGGTGTTCCACCAGGCCCAGTTCAGCGCCGGCCGCGTCACCGAAGGGCTGGCCCTGGCCGCCCTGGCGGGCACCCTGGGCCGGATCCTCAGCGGTCTCCTGCTGGATCGGGGCCTGAACTGCGCCGTTCCGGTGCTGCTGGCGGCCCTGATGGCCATCGCCGGTGACGCCCGGCTGATGGGCGCCGGCTCCTTTGGCGGCTACCTGCAGGGGCAGGTGCTGCTGGGCATGGCGGTGGGCTTCTACTGGCCCGCGATCGAGCTGGCGGTGCCGCTCTGCTGCGCGCCGGTGCCCTCGGGCCGGGCCTTCGCCCTGATGCGCAGCGCCGATGCCCTGGGCATCGCCGCCGGGGCCCTGCTGGGGGCGGTGCTCGCCTGGCGGGGATGGCTGCGCGGCATCTACGCCGTGGACATCGGCTGCATGCTGGTGCTGCTGCTGCTGCTGTCGCGCCGGCAGCTGCCGGATCCGAGGCCCAGGGAGCGGCTGGCCCACCCCAGCCCCTGGGGCCCCTGGCTGCCCGGCCTGCTGCCGCTGCTGGCCGTGGCCGTGCTGGCCACGGCAATGCCGGCCCTGATGCAGAGCGCCCTGCCCCTGGAGCTGGTGCGGGGCAGCCTGCTGCGCCGGGCCCTGCCGGTGAGCCTCGGTGCCCTCACCATCGGCCTGCAGCTGGCCCTGCTGCTGCTGCTCCAGTGGCCGGTGGGTCAGGCCCTCGCCCGCCGGCCGGTGAGGACGGGTCTGACCCTGAGCCTGGTCAGCTTCGCGGCCGGCAACCTGCTGCTGGCGGGATCCGCCTACAGCGAACGGGGGCTGGGGCTGCTGCTGCTCGCCCAGCTGCCCCTGGCCCTCGGGATGGCCTGCTTCCTGCCCACCGCCACCGAAGCGGTGGTGGAACGCAGCCCGATCGAGCACCAGGGCCTGGCCCTGGCGCTGCTGTCCCAGTGCTTCGCCATCAGCGGCTTCGCCGCGCCCCTGCTCGCCGGCCGGTTGCTGGATGGCCAGGGCCATGGGGCCGGACTCTGGCTGCTGATGGCCGTGGCCTGCCTGGGGGGACTGCTGATGGTGCGGGGCCTAGGCCCCCGCCGGGCGCTCCCCTGAGGCGGCGGCCTGCCGCTCCACCCAGGCCTCATGGGGCAGGGGCTCGGTGCCGTACTCCCAGTCGTCGTAATCGGGATCGTTGCGGATGCGGCGGTGGATCTCCTTCTGGACCTCGAAGTTATGGGGATGCTCGGCGGCCGTGCCGGCGGCGTCGCCGGACTCCGCCGAGGGGGGGGATGGGGTCCCGGGATGGTCCGCTGCTGCCATGGCCCTTCGCTCCTGCTGGGGCCATCCTCGCCGATCACCCACCCCGCAGGCCATCGAGGCGGTCGACGTAGCCGGTGAGCTCGCCGTAGCCGCGGCCCCGCAGCGGCCGCTCGCCGCGGTGGCCCCCGTAGCGGAGCGCCCCCTCCCAGTAGGTGGCCGAGGCCGTGGTCAGCTCCTGATCGGCCATCTGCGGCGTGATCGCCAGCTCCAGGTCCAGCCGCGGAATGGTGAGCGTCCAGGCGGCGGGGTAGGTGGCACCGCTGTGGGGGCTGCGCCAGGTGCGCTTCACCGTGAGCACATAGTCGTCGGCGCCGAGCTCCACCGCCTCGTCGCCTGCGATCCAGCGGCCGCCGCTGAAGGGCTCCTTGCCGCCGTCCTCCCGGCGCAGGCCGTAGAGCATCAGGGCGGAGCCGTCCTCGAACTGGGCGGAGAACCAGTCCCAGCCGACGGTGCCTGGGCTGAGAACGCTGGTGGAGAACTCATGGTCCTTCCAGCTGACCCCGCGGACCGCGTAGGTGCGACCCGCCACCGTAATGGTGCCCTCGCTGGGCTGCTGCACCAGGGAGTAGTAGTGGGAGGCGTTGCCCGGCTCGGGCCCCTTGCGGCTGAGGCCGTCCTGGCCCTGGAGCACCGGGGGCCGGCTCTGGGTGAGGCTCAGATCGATGGCCATGGCGTCGGTGGCGGCCTGGAGGCGCACCCGGTCGGGTCCCTCGGTACTGATGCGCCAGTCGTTGAGCCAGACCGCATAGGGATCGGCCTCGGCCCCGGCCAGGCCCAGGGCGCCGCGGGCGAAGCGCTCCTCCTCAAGGAAGGCACCGGCGGCGATGTCGCTGACGGTGAAATGGGCAGAGAAGACCTGGGGGGTGCGCCACGGGGAACCGGCGCTCGTGGCCGTAGCCCCAGGCTCAGCGGGGGCAGCTGGGGCTTGAGCGGTGGCTGAACCGTCGGGTGCGGCTGGGCCGTCGGGGGCCAGGGCCTGGCGGAAGAACGTCAGCTGGTAGCCGAACGGGCGACCGTCGTCGCCCTCCAGATTGCCCGTGTAATACCACCATTCGGTCCGGTACTCGGGATGGGGGCCGAAGTCGGCGGGGAACTGCCAGCGACGCGGGCTGAGGGCCCGGACGAACCCCTCGGGTTCCGGCGTCTCCCCCCAGCGGATGCCGCTGCTGGCCCCGGCCGGTGCCGCTCCGGCCAGGCCCAGCAGCAGCACGGCCACCAGGGCCAGCAGGGTGCGCAGGGGATGGGGGTGCTTCATTCCTGCCGTAGCGCCTCGCTGATGTTCATGCGGCCGAGGCGCAGGGCCGGGTAGAGGCCCGCCAGCACCGCCGCCCCCACCGCCACCAACAGGGACTGGACGAAGAAGCGGGGCTCCAGGGCGATCTGCAGGGTCCAGCCGAAGGAACGCACGTTGATCACATGCACCAGGACCCAGGCCAGCCCGTAGCCCAGGGGCATCGAGCAGGTGCCGGCCAGCAGACCCATCAGGCCGGTCTCCAGCAGGGTGAGGCGCCCCAGCTGGAGGGGCGTCATGCCGCCGGCCCGCAGCACGGCGAACTCCCGGCCCCGCTCCAGCTGCAGGCTCATCAGGGTGCTGAAGATACCGATGAAGGCCACCAGCACCGTCAGCAGCTGCAGGGCGCCGGTGATGGCGAAGGTGCGATCGAAGATCTCCAGCGATCCCTGCCGCAGGGCGCCGTTGGTCTGGACCAGCAGGCTCTGGCGGCTGCGGAAACCCTCCCGCAGGTCGCCGGCCACCGCCTCGGGCTCCACGCCCGGGGCCAGGAACAGCCCCAGGGAGGCGACGTTGTCGTCGTGCCAGAGCTCCGCCACCTGGGAGCGGTCCATCAGCACGCTGCCGCGGTCGGAGGAATAGTCGTAGAAGACGGCGACCACTGGAAAGCTCCTCTCGCCGTCAGGGGTTTCGAGCCTGACCCGCTCCGGGATGGCACCCTGGCCGTCGCGCAGGTAGACGGCCTCGGAGAGGATCACCCCCTCGCGGGCTGCCAGGGCGGCGAAGGGGTCGTCGACGCCCGGGCGGACCCAGGCGTAGGGGCGCCGGCCGGCGGAGACATCGCCACCGGCGGCGATCAGGGTGATGTCCCGATCCTGGTCGACCAGGTGCACGTCGAAGCTGTTGTAGGTGACCATGGCCCGCAGGTCGGGGCGCGCCGCGACGGCCCGGACGATGGCGGGATCCACCTTGCCCAGCACCCGGTTGGCCGTGGTGCTGGGCGGAGAGACGAACAGGTCGGCCTGGAGGGTCTGGTCGAGCCAGGTGACCACCGTGCCCCGGAAGGAGCCAATCATGATCGAGAGCCCCACGATCACCGACACCGCCACCATCAGGGCCGCCACGGCCACCGCGGTGCGGCTGAGGGAGCGCAGGATGTCACGGGGGGCGAGGCGGGCCACCACCCCGAAGCCGCCGCCCGCCCGGCCCAGAATCCCCATGACGGCGGCCAGGACGGGCGGCATCAGCAGGGCGGCCCCCATCAGCAGGGCGAACAGGCCGGCGAAGGCGGGAACCAGGCCGCGGCTGTCCCAGCGCAGCAACAGCACCCCCAGGCCGCCGCTGAAGGCGGCGGCCGGCAGGAACCAGGGCAGCAGCCGCTGCCAGCCGGCCTCGAGGCTGGAACGCTGCAGGGTCATCTGCGGCGGGGTGGCCATCGCCTCCCAGGCGGGCAGGGCCGAGGCCATCAGGGCCGAAGCCACCCCCACCAGCAGCCCCTTCGCCAGGGTGAATCCCGAGAGGCTGATCTGCCGCACCGAGACCACGAAGTAGAAGTCGTTGATCGTCTGGGTGATCAGGCCGACGACGGTGCGCCCCAGCACCACCCCCAGCACCAGGCCCAGCAGGGACCCCACCAGGCTGAACAGGGCCGCCTCCCCCAGGATCAGGGTGAACAGCTGGCCCCGGGTCACCCCCAGGCAGCGCAGCACACCGAAGAGGCTGCGGCGCTGCACCACGCTGAAGGTCACCGTGTTGTAGATGAGAAAGATGCCCACCACCATGGCCAGCAGGCTCATGGCGGTGAGGTTGAGCTCGAAGGCGGCCGTCATCTGCTGCACGGCATTGCCACGGGCCGCCGCCGTCTCCAGCTTCAGCCCGGCGGGCAACCAGGTGCGGATGGCCTGCTCCTGGGCGGGACCCTCCAGGATCAGATCGATGTGGCCCAGGGCCGGGGCCGCAGCGGCGCCGGCGGGGGCGAGCAGGTCCTGGGCGGTGGCGATGTCCACCAGCAGCAGGGTCTCCAGCCCACGGCGCTCCAGGGCCGAATCACTGCTGACGCTGCCAACCAGCCGCAGGGCCGACGTCCGCCCGCCCAGATCGAGATGCAGGGTGCCGGAGGCGTCGGCGGCGCCGGGGTGGAGGCCGTAGCGCGCGGCGGTGTCGGCGGCGATCACGGCCGTGCCGGGCTCGGTGAGGAAGGGCACGAAGCCGCGGCCACCGCCTCCGGCGCCGCCCCCTTCACCATCGCCCTTGCCATCGCCGTCGCCGTCGCCGTCGCCGCCCAGCAGGCCGCGGAAGGGCGCCTCGCTGAACAGATCCACCCCCACCAGCCGCAGCAGTTCGCCGTCCAGCTCCTCGGCCCGGCCGTAGGCCTCGATCACCGGCGCGGCGGGGATCTCCGGAAAGCGGCGGCGCAGCGCCACGAAGGTGGCGTCGGGTACGCCACCGGGACCGATCGCCACCAGGCGATGGGTGGTGCGGCCGGTGATGGCGTCGGTGGAGAGGGAGAAGGCCCGCTGGGCCGAGCCGCTGGCCAGATCGATCGACACCAGCATCGCCACCCCCAGGGCGATGCCCAGGATGCAGAGCAGGTACTGCAGCGGGCGGCGGCGCCAGCGCCGGGCCGCAAGACGCCACAGGGGCCCGTTGCGGACCACGGGCGGTGCCTCCCCCTGGCTCATGCCGGCACCGCAGCCGCAGGGGCGGACGCTTCGAGCAGGTGGCCCTCCTGCACCCGCAGCACCCGGTCGGCCCGATCGGCGATGGCCCCGTTGTGGGTGGCCATGATCAGGGTGCGTCCCTGCTGGCGCGTGAGATCGATCAGCAGCTGCAGCACCTGCTCACCGGTGTGTTCGTCGAGGTTGCCGGTGGGCTCGTCGGCCAGGATCAGCAGGGGCTGGTGCAGCAGGGCGCGGGCGATGGCCACACGCTGCTGCTGGCCGCCGGAGAGGCGGTCGGGCCTGGTGGAGGCGCGGTCGGCCAGCCCCACCCGGCCGAGCAGGTCGCGGGCGGCCGACTCCAGGGCCGGCCGGGGCCGACCCGCCAGCTCACCGGGCAGGGTGACGTTCTCCAGCACCGAGAGGGTGGGGATGAGATTGAAGAACTGGAAGATGAAGCCGATGTGGTCGCGGCGGAACAGGGTGCGGTTCCGCTCGTCGAGGGCCGTGAGGTCCACCCCGCCGATGGCCACGCTGCCGGAGGAGGGGGTGTCGATGCCGCCGATCAGGTGCAGCAGGGTGCTCTTGCCGCTGCCGCTCTGACCGAGGAGGACCACGAACTGGCCGGGGGCGATGGTCAGGTCGACGGCCTGCAGCACCGTCCGCTCGCTCTCCCCCTCCTGGAACCGCTTGCTGAGCCCCCGCAGTTCGATCGCGGAGGCCGGGGGCGCGTCAAGGGGCGCATCAGGCATTCAGTCAACGGCCTGGCGGCCACCACCACAGGAGCCGAACCAAGGTAGGGAGCCCGCGTCGCTCACCGGGAGCGGGCGCTGAACCAGCGGGCCAGGGCCGACACGTCCTCGTCGCCATGGCCCGCCGCGATCAGGTCGTCCTCCATCGCCGCCACCAGCTCGGCCACCGGCAGCCCCAGGCCCCCGGCGGAGGCGGCCTCCAGGGCGATCGCCAGATCCTTGCGATGCAGCCGCAGCCGGAACCCAAGCGGGAATTCACCCCGGAGCATGGCGCCGGCGCGGTGCTCCAGGGCCCAGGAGCCGGCGGCCCCACCCACCAGCGCCTGCCGCACCTCCTCCATCGGCAGGCCGAGCCGCTGCCCGAGGGCCATGGCCTCGGCCACCGCCGCGTAGCTGCCCGCGACCAGCACCTGGTTGACGGCCTTCGCCGCCTGGCCCGCCCCCACCGGACCGATCGCCGTGATCGTCCGGCCCACGGCCTCCAGCACCGGCCGGGCCCGCTCCAGGTCGGCGGCCGCTCCCCCCACCAGCACCGAGAGGGTGCCGGCCCGGGCCCCCTCGGTGCCGCCGGTGACCGGCGCATCCAGATAGGCCACACCGCGCTCAGCCAGGGCGTCCGCCATGGCCCGGGAGGTGGCGGGGGCGATGGTGGAGAAATCGACCACCAGGGCGCCGGGGGCCAGGCCCTCCACGGCGGCGGCGGCGCCCTCGCCCCCCTCCCCCAGCAGCACCGCCGCCACCGCCGCGTCGTCGCTCAGGCAAAGGGCCAGCACATCGGCGCCCCGGGCGGCGGCCGCCGGGGTGGCCGCCCGCAGCGCCCCGGCGGCGGCCAGGGGCAGCTCCCGGTCACGGCGGCGGTTATGGACCGTGAGCGGAAAACCCCGCGCCAGCAGGTTGGCGGCCATCGGCGCGCCCAGGGCCCCCAGGCCGATGAAACCGACGGACAGGGACACCGGGAGCCCTCAGACGTTGAAGAGGAACTCCATCACATCCCCCTCGGCCACCACATACTCCTTGCCCTCGCTGCGCAGCCAGCCCCGGTTGCGGGCCTCGGCCAGGGTGCCGGCCTCCAGCAGCTGGGCGTAGGCGATGGTCTGGGCCCGGATGAAGCCGCGCTCGAAATCGGTGTGGATCACCCCGGCCGCCTGGGGGGCGGTCATACCGGCGGTGATCGTCCAGGCGCGGGTCTCCTTCTCGCCGGTGGTGAAGTAGGTGCGCAGGCCCAGCAGGCGGTAGGTGGCGCGGATCAGGCTCTGCAGCCCGCCCTCACTGACACCCAGACCGGCCAGGTAGTCGGCGCGCTCCTCGGCGGCCAGATCCACCAGCTCGGCCTCCACCTGGGCGGAGATGCGCACCGCTTCAGCCCCCTCCCGGGCGGCCAGGGCCTCGACGGCGGCCACCCAGGCATTGCCGTCCGCCAGGTCGTCCTCGCTGACGTTGGTGGCATAGATGATCGGCTTGCCGGTCAGCAGGCCCAGGTTGCGCACCAGGGCCTGCTCCTCCTCGCTCAGGCTCACCCGCCGCACGGCGCCGCCCTGCTCCAGCTCCGCCTGCAGCCGGGCCAGGGCACCGTCCTCCGCGGCGGCCTCCTTGCTGGTGCGCATCTGTTTCTTGAGCCGCTCGCGCCGCTTCTCGATCTGGGCCAGATCCGCCAGGCCCAGCTCCAGGTTGATGATCTCGGCGTCCCGCACCGGGTCGACGCTGCCGGAGACGTGGATCACGTCATCGTCCTCGAAGCAACGCACCACATGGACGATGGCATCGACCTCGCGGATGTTGGCCAGGAACTTGTTGCCGAGCCCCTCCCCCTGGCTGGCCCCCTGCACCAGCCCGGCGATGTCCACGAATTCGACGCGGGTCGGCACGATCTCCTTGGAACTGGAGAGATCGGAGAGCTTCTGCAGGCGCTCGTCGGGAACCGCCACCACCCCCACGTTGGGCTCGATGGTGCAGAAGGGGAAATTGGCCGCCTGGGCCTGGGCGTTGGCCACCAGGGCGTTGAAGAGGGTCGACTTGCCCACGTTGGGCAGCCCGACGATTCCGGCTTTGAGCATGGGGGAAATGTAGGGGGCGCCCGGACGGGGCCCTTCGGTCACCCGCCATCCACAACCCTCGCGCAGACAGGCGAAACTGTCGGCAGCGATTCGCCGGCCCATTCCCGCCATCACCCCCCTGCCGCCGGCCCCCGCCCCCACCCAGGACGCGCCCCCGCCCCCGACCGCGCCGCCGAAGGG
>NZ_JAGQBM010000066.1:0-17352 GCF_024345635.1 Cyanobium sp. Lug-B | reverse complement strand
TGGCCGCCGGCTGGCAACTGCAGCTGGAGCCCGGCGGCAGCCTCGTGACGGATCAGGTGGTGCTGGCGGCCGGGGCCGGTTGCCGCGCCCTGGCCCCGGCTCTGCCGCAGCGCCATCGCGCCAGCTGGGCCGGGGTGCTGGCGCTGCCGGCAAGCCCTTCCCTGCCGCCCGCCTCGTCCAGCCCCTGGCAGCGCCATGCGGCTTCGCGTCGCATCGTGCAGCCGCGCCACTGGCAACGGCCGTCCCTGGAGGCCCGGGCTCCGGAGCTGGCGGAGGAGCGCTGGATCGTCGATGCCGGCTTCGCCCCCCGGGGAAAGGGGCTGCTGCTGGGGCAGATCAGCCTGGTGCGGCCGGGCCTGGATCCCGGTGAGCCGCCTGCGGTGGCCGTGATGGAACGCCGCCTGCGGGCCGGCCTGGCCGGGCTCGATCCGGTGCTGGCCGCCCTGCCGGGCCCCTACCACCAGGTGCCGGTGGCCTTCTGCAGCGGTGGCCTTCCCCTGGTGGGGCCCCTGGGCGACACGGCGGGCCTCTGGGTGTTCAGCGGATTCGGCGGCGCCTTCGCCCAGGTGCCGGTGCTCGCCCCCCTGCTGGCCGATGTGATCGCCGGGCTGGCCGATCCGGGGGATCTGGCGGGATTCGGCGTCCTGCCGGGCTGACAGGCGGCCTTCCATCCAGCATGCTGGCGGCGATGGCCACGTCCGCTCCCCCGACCGGTGCAGCCCTTCCGCCCGGAGCAGACCGGTCTCGCCGCCCGGTGGCGACCCTGCGCCGTCGTTGGAGTGGCCTCAGCGATCGCGGCCAGGTGGGGGCCTGCCTGGTGGCGATGGGCGGGGCCCTCGGGCTCTGGGTGCTGTTCTGGCCGGTTCCCACGGAGGTGATGGGGCAGGGGGTGCTGATCTACCCCGACACCGCCGGTCTGCTGGATGCCCGCGCCGGCGGCCAGGTGCGACGGCTGCGGGTGGCCGTCGGGCAGCAGGTGCGCAAGGGGCAGGTGCTGATGGAGCTGTACCTGCCGGTGCTCGACCGCCAGCTGCAGCAGCAGCGCGGCAACCTCGCCCAGCTGGAGCGCGACAACCGCGAGCTCGACCGGCGCGATGCCCTGCGGCTCTCCAGCGAGCGGCTCAGCCTCGACACCGCCTTGGCCAAGCTGGCCCAGGACCGGCGCCGTTATGAGGAGCTGGCGGCCACCTATGCGGAGAAGGTGCGCAACCTGCGCTGGCTGAGCCAGCGGGAGGTGGTGGCGCCCCTGGCCTCCGAGGTGGTGGCGGCCGAGCAGGGCCTGACCAGCACCAGCGTCAGTCTTGATGCGGTCAGGATCCAGGAGAAGGATCTGCTCACCCGCTATGAGCAGGTCCGGCTGGACATCCAGACCCAGGCCCTGCGGCGTCGCTACCAGATCGACGACATGCGCCGACAGATCCGGGTCACCGAGGCCCGCCTGGCCTTCGACGGCCAGGTGCTGGCCGACCGGGACGGCACCGTGCTGGACCTGCAGGTGATTCAGGGCCAGACGGTGGCCACCGGCCAGCGCCTCGGCACCCTGGGCCGGGCCGGCGCCGGCGGTGCCGGGGGGCCGCGGCTGCAGGCGGTGGCCTACTTCGCCCCGGCCGATGCCCGCCGCCTGCCGGCCGGCCTGCCGGTGGAGGTGGTGCCCCTCTGGGACCAGCGGGGTCGGTTCGGCGGCATCGTCGGCAAGGTGGTTCAGGTGCTGGCCCTGCCGGCCACGGAGGAGGACATCTCCACCACCATCGGCAATCCCCAGCTGGCCCGGGACCTGCTCAAGCACGGACCGGTGATGCGGACGGAGATCGCCCTGGAGCGGGACCCCACCAGCCGGGACGGCTACCGCTGGACCCTCTCCGGCGGCAGCGGGGTGTTTCCTGTGCGGGAGGGCCTGACGATCGCCGCCCATGCCTACGTGGAGTGGCGCACCCCGATCACCTACGTGATTCCGGGCCTGCGTTCCCTGACGGGCGGTTACCGCAGCCTCCGGATCGATCGGCTCTGGGACCGTCCTTCCCTGCGCCAGAGTGGAGCCCCGCCATGAGTGAGCAGCGCCATGGCTGACCGCCGGTGGTGGCAGATCCGCAATCCCCTGCTGCGCCAGGAGCTCCCCTGGCTGGTCAGTGAGGTGGTGCTCCTGGTAGTCCTGTGCAATGCCAACCCACCGGAACTGTGGTTCTGGCTGGTGGTGCTCCTGGTGATCCTGGGCTACAGGATCGAGCGCTGGTATTCTTCCCGGCCCGAATGATCGCTTCGTCGCAGGACTCCGGCTGGTAAGTGTTGAACTTCTGCCCATGGAGGACACCGTGCATCAACGTTTTGTTCCCTCGCCGGATCGTTGTTTCCTGAGACGCTGATAATTCAGCCCATGGATGCAGGCTCCAGGGTGCGGCAGAGAACAGCGAGGATTCGGTACCGTCCGCGATGGGTTCTGATCGGTATGGGCGTCCTGGCCTTGCTGGCGGCGCTGTTCGGTTGCTTCAGGCCAGCGTCGTTGCCCCTGCGGATCGGCGCCAACCTCTGGACCGGTTATGAAACTCTTTACCTGGCCAGAGACCTGGGTGAGCTGAAAGACAAGCCCATCCGACTGATTGATTTCCCTTCCGGGACCGAGGAAGTCAGGGCCTACCGAAACGATGAAATCGATGGAGCAGGCCTGTCGATCGATCAGGTGATCACCCTGGCCGCCACCCAGGGGGACATCCGGATCATCGCCATCATGGACTTCTCCAACGGAGGGGACGTGATCCTTGCCAGACCTGGCCTGAGGACGATGGGAGAGCTGAAGGGCAAGCGCATCGGCGTGGAGGCCACCGCCCTGGGGGCCTTTTTTCTCGGCCGAGCCCTGGAGCTCAACGACATGACCCCCCAGGACGTCACGGTGGTGTCGTTGGAACTGGGGGATCACGAGGCTGCCTACAGGGCTGGAAGGGTCGATGCGGTGGTGACCTTTGGCCCGGCACGCACCAACCTGCTCAAGGCGGGCGCCATCCCCTTGTTTGACAGCAGCCGGATCCCGGGAGAGATTGTGGACACCCTGGCCGCCAGCAGCGAGGCGATCGCCAACAACGCCGAGAATCTGCAGACCCTCGTGGAGGCGAGATTCAAGGCCCTGGGTTATTTCCAAAGCAATCCGGCCGATGCCGCCCGGCGCATGGCCAGGCGCACCCGGGTGAAGCCGGAGGAACTGTTGGAGGCTTTCCGTCTGCTGGAGCAGCCGTCACTGGAAACGAATGTGGCGTTGCTGACTCAGCGGGATCCATCGCTGGTGGTCACCATGACCAACCTGATCAGGGTCATGCATGACAACGGGCTGATCACGAAAACGATAGACCCTGCCAGTCTTCTGGATGCTCAGTTTGTCGAGCGTGCGCTGGCTCGGCGTTAGGCGGTGGATCGCAGCATGACCAGATTCCCTCCGCCCCTTCGCTTCACGATCCCGGCCCTGATTGTCGTGAGTGGTTTTTCGATTGGTGCCATTCAGTTTGCTCTGGAAGTTCAAGATGCCAATCGCAGATCCGAGCAAAGCGCCACCATCTATCTGAAGTCCTCGGTCTCCCAGGCCGCGCGAATGGTGGACTATCTCTATCGAACTGATCAGCAGAGTGATCAAGTCGTTGCATTGATCAGCCAGCTGGGAACCAATGCGGGCTATCGGAATGTGATTCTTTTCAACGACAGGAACATCGTTCTCCGTGCTAGTGACTACAGCCTTGAGGGCCAACCCATCGGAGCGACGGAAGCGGCGCCGTTGGCCTCCCTCTTTTCCCAGGCTCGCCGTTCGCTTCGGGGAACGGTCCGACTCTCGACGGACCGCCTTCATCTGTCAGCCGTTTATCCCATCCTGCTCAAGCCCCTGCCTGGCGAACTGAAGCCATCTCGTGTCGGTATTTGTTATGTTGACTACAGCCTAGCCGAGGCGAAGCGCACCGCGTTCCGTGAAGCGCTCCGGCGGACTCTGGCGTTCAATGCTCTTCTGGTTCTTCTCGGTATCTGCGTCTGGCTGTTCTTTCAGTATGCGCTGACCAGTCGGATCAGAAAACTCATCGCCGCCAGCCACGCCCTGGGTGAAGGCGATCTGGCGGTAAGGAGTGGACTGGATGGCTCCGATGAGCTGGCTGGAATCTCCGTGGCGTTTGATCAGATGGCGGAGAAAATGGAGCAGAATGCTGTCAATCTAAAGCGCCAGGTACAACGTGAACTGATCCTGCGGGAGATCACGGAGCGGATTCTCACGTTTCTTGAACTCAAGCGCATCTTTCAGGTGGCGGTCAATGAAATGCTTCCCTATCTTGCGGTGGACCGGGTGGCCATCTATCAGTTTGATCAGGCTTGCCAGTGTCATCGTGGTGCCTTCATCGCGGAGGCTGTTCAGCCAGATACGGAGTCGTTGTTGGCCGTTTCGATCGACGATACCTGTTTCGACGATGCGCTGGTCTCTCGCTACCTCAAGGGCGGACATCAGGCCATTGATAATGTGGCGACAGCCGCCTTGGAGCCCTGCTATCGGGAGCTTCTTCTTGGCCTGAAGATTCAGGCCAATCTGGTGGTTCCACTGATCTGCGGTTCCCGTCTATGGGGGCTGTTGTGTATGCATCACTCTAAACGGCCTCGTCGCTGGAGTGAGGAAGATCTTCAGGTTGTCAATCATGTCGCGAGCCAACTCAGCATCGCCATCCAGCAGGCTGACCTGTTCGCCAAACTGGAGGACGAGCTGCAAGAGAAGAAGCTGGCCGAAGAACGTCTGATCACCGTGAACGATGAGTTGGCCTCGATCAATGACCAGCTGGCTCGCTCGACACGCCTGAAGGATGAGTTCCTGGCCAACATGAGCCATGAACTACGAACCCCACTGAATGGCATTCTCGGGATGGCAGAATCCTTGCAGGAGAACATCTATGGCGAGATGTCCCCGATCCAGCGCAAGGCCTTGGAGGAGATTGATCGCAGTGGACACCATCTGCTGGAGTTGATCAACGATATCCTTGACATCACCAAGATCGAAGCCGGCAAGCTTGAAGTCCATCCCCATCCCGTCTCGATCCCTGTTCTCTGCCACGCCTGCATCGCCACCATCGAGCGAATGGCGGAGGCCAAGTCGATTCACCTGTCCTCACAGATCGACCCTGCCCTGCCCGTTGTTCTGCTTGATGGGCGGCTGCTGCGTCAGGTTCTCATCAACCTGCTCAGTAATGCTGTCAAGTTCACTCCCGCTGGAGGATCGGTTCGTCTGGAGGTCGGGCTGAGCTGCCCCCCGGAGGCGGCGGCTGGTCAGGCCACGCTCAGGCTCTGTGTGATCGATTCAGGCATCGGCATCGATCGGGAGGATCAGGACAAGATCTTCCAGCCCTTCGTGCAGATCGACAGTGGCTTGAACCGCCAGTTCACGGGCTCCGGCCTTGGCCTCTCGATCGTGAAACGCATCCTCCTGGCCCATGGCGGGGACATCAGCCTGCAATCGGCCCATGGACAGGGAACCCGCTTCAGCGTCCGGCTTCCTGTCACCCTCCCCCCAGAGGCATCCACGGAGGATTCAGCGCCGGATACGGCGCCGATGGCCTCGGCCGGAGTCGAGGACGGCGTTCCAGCGGAGCGGTCGTTGATCCTGCTGGCGGAGGACAGTCGGGTCAACCGACTGATCTACGCACGCTATCTCCACGCCAAGGGATACCGGGTGCAGGAGGTGGTCAATGGCCAGGAGGCGATCGACTTCCTGCACGACCGTGTTCCCAGCCTGTTGATTCTGGACATGTCGATGCCGGTGGTGGACGGTTTTTCCGTCCTGCGCATGATCCGCTCCAGCGACAGGCCAGAGCTGGCGGTGATGCCCATCATCGTGCTGACGGCGTTGGCGATGAAAGGCGACCGGGAGAAGTGCCTGGCTGCCGGTGCCAGCGAGTACCTGGCCAAGCCGGTGAAACTCCAGGAGCTTGACCAGACCATCCGCAGGATCCTGGAGACCGCTGGCGAGAAAGGATCGCCTCTGTCCCCTTGATTTCGGATTCATGGATCGCCATGGACTCCGTTCCTGCGGCGGCAGGGAGTTCAGCCGCTGTGCTTCTGCAACACGCTGCCGGCGCCTGCCCGGGCGCGGTCGGCCTCTGATGCGGCGGGCCCAGGGGTCTGGCCATCCTCCTGTTGGAGGGATCGCAGCTGCTTGATCTCCTTCATCAGGGCCTCCCCATCGGCCAGGAGCTCGACAATGGTTTCATGCCGTTCCGGTTGATAGGCGGTGATGCCATAGGAGAACGAGATGGCATCGTCCTTGTTCGACAGACCGTTGTCCTGCTCGAGGGCTTTCTCGATGCGATGGACCACGGTGTCGGACTGCTCCCGGGTGGCGTTGATCAGCAGAACCACGAAGGCATCCCCACCGAGTCGGGCCACCACATCGGAGTCTCGGCAGACATCCGTGATCCGATCCGCCAGGGTGATCAGGACCTCATCACCAGCCTGGCGCCCGTGGAGGTGGTTGATTCGCTGGAAATCGTTCAGATCGAGATAGAGGAGCGAAACCGGTATCGCCTGGCGCGTGCAGAGCTGAAGGCTCTGCTGGGCAAGGGCAAGAAATCCGCGCCTGTTCTCCAGGCCGGTGAGCTTGTCCCTGGTGGCCAGCAGGGTGGAGACCACCTCCTGCTCCACAACGCTCGCCAGATCCTTCAGGATCTCGATCTGCTCCCCATCAAGGGTTCGGGGTGCCTGATCGACGATGCACAGGGTGCCGATCTTTCGCTGGTCCACCGTCAAGGGACAAGCCGCATAAAAGCGAACATGGGGCTCTCCCAGAACCAGAGGATTATCGTGGAATCTTTCATCCTCCAAGGCGTCGGGAACGATGAATACCTCTGAGCCAAGAATCGCATGACCACAGAACGACACGCTTCTGGAGGCTTCCGAACCACCTAGACCTGAGGTGGATTTCGACCACTGCCGATGTTCATCGACAAGGCTGACCATTGCGATCGGAACCTTGAAGATCCTCTGGGCCAGTCTGGTGAGCCGATCGAAACGGGAGTCCTGTCCTGTGTCGAGGAGACCCAGGGATCGAAGCTTGGCCAGCCGAAGCGGTTCGTCGTCAGGGGTCTCAGGCGGTTTCAATGGATCCCTCTTCGATACAAGGCCGGCCGACGGGGAAACACATCAGGTTGCGAGAGCTGTTGGTCGGTCAGTTGGTGAAACAGTTCGTAGACCTGCGACCCCGATTTCCACTTTAGCGTTTTCTTGCTTGCCCGTCCCAGGTCTCTTTCCCGCCCGTCACTTCCGGGGCAGTCCCTGTCGCGAAAGGGACAGGGGTGGACTCTTCATGCTGCTTTCATCCCTTCTGTCTCCTTGACTCCGTGAATCTCAAGCCAGCGTTCCAGTTGCACCTCGTTCCACGTCTCTGTCCATACCCAGCGGCCGATCGGTGCCGCCAGAGCGGCCACCAACAGCAGCCAGGGCAGCAGCGCCATGGTTCCCGCGATCTGCATCACGAACAGCGCGCAGAACAGGGGCGTGCGGCAGGCCCCGCTGAACAGGGCCGTCGCCCCGGTCCACACCAGCAGCTGCCGTTCCAGGGGCGGCAGGTCGGCGATCAGGGGTCCGGCCAGCAGCGCCCCCAGTGACATGGCGTCGTGCATCACACCTCCGGGGGCGCCGATGGCGATGCTGAGCACTGAGGCCAGCAGCCGCCAGGGAAGGATCTCCAGCCCCGGACGATCCTCGCCGTAGGCCATGCGCAGGATCAGCAGCTGGCCGTCGTTGAGGCTCCAGCCACCGCTGGCGACGGCCGCCAGGCTGATCACCAGGGCGGCCAGCAGGGCCCCCGCCAGGGGCCTGGCCAGGGCCGATCCCCCCGCCCTGGCCGGTCGCGCAAGCCAGCGGCCCCAGCAACCGGCCATCCAGGCCGTACCGGCGGCGAACACGCCCCCCAGCCAGCCGGCGGCCAGGGTCAGCAGCAGGGCGGGACCCAGCAGGTGGACGCCGCCTCCCACCAGCAGGGATGCACCGGCCTGGTGGGCGGGGGCCGCGTCCGGGGTGCTGCCCCAGAGGCCGGTGGCCACCCCAAGCATCACGCCCGCCCCCGTGATCAGCAGCGTGCCGTTGATGAGGGCCGCCGAGCGCCGCCGGCAGAGCTCCTCGATGGCATAGGTGACCCCCAGCAGGACGGAGTTGAAGGCGATGCCCAGACCCGCCCCGGCGCCGGTCGCCAGCAGCACCGGCAGGGGCAGACGCTTGAGGGGGGCCACCCACGGCCGCAGGGCCAGCAGCAGGCTCGCCCCCAGGGAGGCGGAGGGGGACTCCAGCCCCACCGTCAGGCCGGCGCCATGGGTGAGCAGCAGCAGCGGCAGCCGGGCCAGCTGGCGCCTGAGATCCAGGGAGGCGAGCGCTGCCGTGCGTGAAGGACCCTGGCGCACCCGCTCCAGCTGCAGGGCCAGCACCCCGGTGAGTCCGCCGCCCCGGCCGCCCTTGAGGGGGCCGTTCGCCAGCAGGGTCAGCAGCGCCGTGCCGGCGAACACCAGCAGCAGGCTGCCGCCGGGGATCCCCCCTCCCCCGCCCAGGGGCCAGGCCTGCTGGAGGCGGAAGCCGAGGGCCGAGAGCCACTGGTAGGGCTGCAGCAGCAACAGCAGCGGCAGTGCCGCCAGCAGCAGGGCGACCACCTGCCCCAGGCGCAGACTGCCGTCACGCCGGGCATCGGCGGCATCGATCGCTTCGGGGGGCATCGTCACGGGCTCCATTGCAGGCGCGCCGGAACCGTGGCCTCCGGGTCCGTCGGCATGGGCAGCAGTTCGCGCAGCAGCTGGGCGTAGGTGACGTTGACGTTCACGGTGGCCTCCAGGCGCTGGACCAGGCTGGCGATCAGCCGTTCCTGGGTGTTGGAGAGATCCAGCTCGCTGCTCAGGCCCGCCTGGTAGCGCAGGCGGGCATCCCGGAAGGCCTCCAGGCTCGCCGTCACGCCCCGCCTGGCGGCCACCAGGCGCGCCAGGCTGGCCTCGTGGCCCAGGAAGGCCTGCTCGATCCGCAGCCGGATGTCGTTGCGCTGGGCGGCGTACTGCTGGGCCACCGCGGCACCGCGGCGCTCCAGGGCCCGGGCCTGGCCCCGCGTGGTACCCGCATCGAAGAGCAGCCAGCTCACCGCCAGGCCCACCGACCAGTCGGTGCCGTAGGTGTTGAGGGAGGTGGCCACCGTGGTGCCGCAGCAGCCGCCGTCGGCGATGCGCACGTTCCAGTTGTTGGCGTTGGTAGCCCCGGCACCGGCGCTGGCGAACAGCGACAGCTTCGGCAGCAGTTCGGCGGCGACCGCATCCTTCTGGCGCAGCAGCGCCTCGCGGGTGGCCAGGAGGGCTTCCAGTTCCGGGTTGTCCCGGAAGGAGGCCAGCAGGCTGGCCTCCAGGTCGAGGGGCCAGCGCGGCTGCAGGCGGATCGGGTCGCTGGCGGTGGGGGTCAGCTGGGGCGGCAGGTTGAGCAGGGCCGCCAGCCGCCGGCGGGCGACCGCCCGTTCCGCCAGGGCCGCGATCAGCTGCTCCTGGCCGTCCGCTTCGATCGCCTGCCGCCGCAGCACGTCGAGCCGGGGCACCAGCCCGGCCTGCTTGAGGTCCAGGCTGTCCTGGAGGATCAGCAGGTCGTTGCGCACGACGGCCTCGCGGATGCGCACCAGCTGGTCGGCCCGCTGCAGCTGGTAGTAGCTCTCGCTCAGGGACAGCTGCAGCCGCCGCAGGGCATCGGCGTAGTCGAGACGGCTGCCGCGCAGCCGCGCCAGGGCGGCCCGCGCCTTCGGCGTGCGGGCGAAATCCAGGAGTTCGTAGCGCAGCTCGAGGCCGCCGCTCACCCCGTTGGCGTTGGTGTTGAGGGAGCCCCGGCCGCCGGGGGGGATGAAGAAGGGGTTGCTGGGGGCGAACAGGGTCCCGGTGCCGGTGGGGGAGAAGAAGCTGGTGCTGGCCTGGTCGGTACCGCCGGCGGCATAGGCGGAGATCCGGGGCCAGTAGGTGCCCATCTGGCTCTGCAGCTCGGCCAGGGCCACCGCCACCGCGTCGCGGCGGGCCTGGAGGCCGGGACTGTTGGCGAAACCGATCGCCAGCGACTGCTCCAGGCTCAGGGCCTGAAGCTGGCCCGGTCGGAGATCGCCGGCCTCCGGCAGCGCCAGGGGCGGCAGGGGAACGCTGTCCTGCGGTGGCCCGGGAACCGCGCTGGCTTCCGCAGGCCCCAGCAGCGCCTCCGGCAGCGGCGCCCTGTCCGGCCCGGCCGCGGGGAGGGGGGCCGCTTCGGCGGGCAGCAGCTCATCGAGGGCACGGATCTGGCGATCCAGTTCGTTCCAGCGGCGCTCGAGGCGCCGGACATCGCCGGCACCGGTCGCCGGCAGGGGCTGGGCTGCGATGG
The DNA here is from genome assembly GCF_024345635.1 of Cyanobium sp. Lug-B. NCBI lineage: Bacteria > Bacillati > Cyanobacteriota > Cyanophyceae > Synechococcales > Prochlorococcaceae > Cyanobium > Cyanobium sp. Lug-B. Next base: position 6,993 of record NZ_JAGQBM010000066.1, on the reverse strand, counting down.
GGCCCGGTCCGAGGCCGAGACCCAGTGCCATCCCTGGCGCCATGCCGGCGAGGATCCACCTGGCCAGGGGCCGCCCCGTTCCGCTGCCCCCCATGGCCTCCCGATTCCCCCGTCCGGCGCCCAGTTTGCTCGACATCGGCCCTTACGGCTCCTAGAAACTGAAACCCAGCTGCAGGCCCGCGGCGAACAGGCCCGGCACCCGGCCGGCCGCTCCGGGATTGAGGATCCACTGCAGGCTGGGCTGCAGGTTGAAGGACTGGTTGATCCGCATCTGATAGCCCAGCTCCACCACCCCTTCGTGGCTCAGACCGGGCTGGCTGATCGGACTGAAGCCCGTGCGGGCCACGCCGAGGATCAGCAGATCGAGGGGACGGCCCGGCAGCACCCCCTGGCTCACCAGACCACCGCCGATGTAGCTGGGCGTGGGGTTGGCGGCGGTGTCGAAGCCCGCGGCGGTGGCGGCCCAGAGCCGGTGGTCGAGGCCCCAGGGCAGGGCCACGGGCACGGTGGCGCTGCCGTACAGGCCCCGGTTCGGCCCGGTCCCGGCATAGGCCGCCAGCTGCAGCAGCCCGCCGGGCAGCTGCCGCTCCACCATCACGGGCCGGCCGCAGGTCCGGCCCCGGGCCCGGAGGCCGCCAGCGTGGCGGCAGGCGGCGATCGGCTCCCCCAGCCGGCGGTTGAGCCAGGGGGCCGCATAGCTCCACTGCAGCTGGTGGGTCCAGCCCCGGCCGGGGGGAAGGCCGCTGGCGGTCCCCAGGAGCTTGGCGACCTCGTCGGTGGCGGCCAGGTTGAAACTGGCCAGCCGCAGGGTGGTGGCCGGGGTCGGCCGCAGCACCAGCCGGGCGCCCGGCGCCGCCACCGGAAAGACGGGGAAGTTCGGGATCGTGAACAGCACCGGCGCGCCGTTGAGGGCGTCGTGGACGTAGAAGCCTTCGACCGGGGCGCTGAACAGGTCGGGGGCCATGCCCACCAGCCCCGCCTCCAGGCTCCAGCGGCCGTCGGCGGAGCGGCGCTCCAGGCTGGCGCGGGTGAGCCAGAACCCCACCGGGTTGGCCACCTCCTGCAGGGGCAGCGCCGCCCCCACCCGCTGGGCGTAGCTGGGATCGCCGTTGTAGCCGGCGACGGCCAGATGCATCGCCCATCGCTTCCATTCCTGTCCCGCACTCTCGCCGGTGGGGGCCCGGAGGGTGAGGGCCAGGGTGGTCTGCTGGATCCAGCTCGCTTCCCTCACCAGGCCGCCGACGGGATTGACCATCGGTTCGGCCAGGATCTCCAGGTCCAGATCCACCCAGGCCGGCAGGCCCAGGGTCTGCTGGAGGGTGCCCCAACCCGGCTCCAGCTGGACCAGGGCCGGCTGCGGTGGGGGCGCCTCCGGTGGCGTTGGCTCAGCCCCGGGCCCGGCGGGGAGCGGTTCGGCGTTGCCGGATCCGGTGGCGGCCAGCAGCAGCAGCGCCAGCGCCAGCGCCGGGGGGTGGCCGGAGGCCTGCGGTGGGGACGGGGGCGCTCCAGCCATGGCGTCAGCCGGAGGCCTCCCCCAGGACCCGCCAGCTGTGCTCCGCCTGCTCGATGCTGCGCAGGGCCTGGCCGCAGAGCATCAGCCGGCTGGCATTGCGCTGCAGCAGGGTCAGGTCGAACCGGTCCAGATCCGGATCATGCAGGGCCTGCTCCAGGTTCCCCCAGCGGGCCGGCGCGGCCATGGCTGTGGCCGGCGGCGCCGGTCGGTGACGGTGGGGCACCTCGAGGCAGTGGCGCCATTGCTCCAGTCGTCCGGCCACGGTCCGCAGCAGTTCGGCCTGGGCGCTGTGCAGCCCCTCCAGGGGGCCCCGGTCCGCCGGGGTGTGCTCGAGGAGCCGCAGCCCGTCGACCACACCCACCAGCTGGGAGCCGGCGCCGTTGAGGAGCTGGAAGAGCCGGAATGTGGCATGGCTGGTGGGGTTGTTGCCGAGCTCATCGGCCACCGCCGGCATGGCCTGGCGCAGGGCCACCAGCTGGCGCCGCAGCCCCTGGGCCGTCTCCAGCTCGCGCCGCCGGGCGGCCACTAGGGCCCCCGGCGGTGCCGGGACGGCCGGCGCCTCGAGGCGGTCGGCCTGGGCGACGAGGGCCCCGCCGAGATCGGTCAGGAACCGGCGCAGCCGCTGCCGGTTGCCTTCCACCGCCAGGTCGGGCCAGAACAGCCGCAGGCAGAGCAGGGCCACCAGGATGCCGGCCGCGGTCCAGAACAGTCGCACCGGGACCCAGATGCCCAGTTCACCGTCGTGGACCAGCCAGCCCATCACGATGATGTTGCTGCCCACCTTGTACCCCACCTCCAGCCCCAGCGCCGCCCCCACCAGCCGCATCGCGACCAGGGACAGGCTCAGGCCCAGGGGCAGGGGCAGGTGGCTGAGGCCGGTGAAGGAGATCACCAGCACCACCCCCCCCACCACCGACCCCAGCAGGCGCTGGCGCCCCAGGCCGATGGAGCCTCCGTAGGTGCCGGTGCAGACGACCAGCACGGCCATCGGTGCGTAGAAGCCGTAACCCAACGGAGCCAGGGCACCCAGGCCGTTCATCAGCCCCGCGGTCAGGGCCAGCCGCAGCTCGGAGCGGCGGATCAGCATCGGGTCACCAGACTGAGGGTGCGCAGACTGGCCAGCAGCGGATGCTGCTCTTCGGCCAGGGCCAGCAGCGGCAGCAGCGGCAGCGAACGGTGCCGGGCCAGGCTCTGCCAGGGCCCGGGGTCCGGGGCCAGCACCGGCAGGGTGTCCCCCCGGAGCAGGGCCGCCATGCGTGCCATACCGGCCTGCAGGGGATCGCCGGTCGGGTCCCCGGCCGCTTCCGTGTCCAGGCCCAGCCGGTCGGGGAGGCCCCCCAGCAGCCGCTCCCACTGCACCCAGTGGTGCTGGACCGCCCCCCACAGCTGCAGCCGCTGGGGCCAGTGCTGCCGCTGCAGCCGCTGGCCATGGGGTCCGCGCCGCTCCTGGGCCAGCAGCTGCTCCATCGCCACCAGGTCGTGGCTGAGCCTGGCCGGGGGCAGGGGCTGGGGCCGCTCGCCACGACCCTCGAGCCAGCTGCGCTGCTGCTCCAGCTGGGCGGCGTAGCCCTGGCGCAGCCCGGCCTCCAGCCGCAGTATCCGGTCGATTCCCCGCCGGGGCCAGAACAGCAGCCCCACCACGATGGCAATGACGCAGCCGACGGCCGTGTCAAGGGTGCGGTTGAACACGTAATCCCAGTTCAGGGCCACATGGCTGGGGATCATCAGGAACATCAGGCTCACCAGCGTCGCGGTCCCGGCGGCCGACTGCCAGCCCAGCCAGCGCAGCAGGGGCAGCATCAGCAGCAGCGACACCAGCACCCCCGGCCACCCGGACAGCAGGGTGTGGACCAGGAAGGTGACCAGCCCTCCGGTGATGGTGCCGAAGACCCGCACCCGGGCGGCCTGGAGGCTGAGGTCGTCACCGTCCTCCATGACCGTGACCACGGCCAGCATCGGGTACCAGACGTAGGCGATCCGCTCAAACCAGAGCGACAGGGCGGCGGTGAGGAAGGCGGCCACCCCGAGCCTCAGGCTGTTGCGAAGCAGGGCGGAGCGCACGGACCTCGAGGCGCAGGGCTGGCAGGAGCCTATGGAGGCCCATGGTCCACGGCCATTCGGCGATGCGCCATGGTTGATCTTCCCTTGCCGTGCTGTGGGCAGCCATGGTCCTCTCGCTGAGCCCGGATCTGGAGGCCCTGCTGCGGCTGGGGATGGCGGTGCTCTGCGGTCTGGCGGTGGGCATCAACCGGGCGCACCACGGCAGCCGTGCCCACCCCAACCGCCTGCGGGTTCATGTGCTGGTGGGCATGAGTGCCTGCCTGATGGTCCTGGCGGCCGGCCCCGATGCCCAGGCCCGCAGCCGCGTGATTCAGGGGGTGGCGGCCGGCATCGGCTTCCTGGGTGCCGGCGAGATCCTGGTGCCTCCGGTGCGTCCCAAGCACGGCATTCCGGAGGTGCGCGGCCTGAGCAGTGCCGCCTCGATCTGGTTCACGGCGGCCCTGGGCGTCACCGTGGCCGTCTCCAGTCCCGTGCCGGTCCTGATGGCCCTCGGCCTGGCGCTCATCACCCTCTCCGACCGGGACGGGCACCCGCCCGACGGCGGCGAGGCGATCGCCCCACCCGCCGGGGAGGTCAGAAAAGGAAACGGTGGCGGCCGTTCGTAGCGTTGGCCTGGCCCTCGTTGTCGGCCTCCAGTGGGTCCTCCGGAGTTGGCCAGACGGCGTCCCAGTAGCTGATGCCGTCCTTGTAGAAGGGGCGGCCGTCCAGCCGCTGGGTGTCGAGCTGGGTGCTGCCCATGGCCGTGATCAATCCCCCCAGCTCCATGGGTCCGAGGTCGGTCTTGATGTCCTTGCGGGCGGCCATCATCAGGGCCGGCAGCCGCACCAGGTATTCGGGGCGGGTGAGTTTGCGGAACAGGGACTTCAGGGCCAGCTGCTGGCGGTCCATGCGCCCGAGGTCACCGGTCTCGTCGTGGCGGAAGCGCAGGAAACCCTCCAGATCCTTGCCGCGCAGGGTCTGCATCCCGGGTTGCAGATCGATCGACAGCCCCTGGCTGCGGTCGACGTAGACCATGCGCTTGGGCACGTCCACCTCGATGCCTCCGAGGACATCGGCCATCTGGCGGATCGACGAGAGGTTGACGACCAGGTGGTGCTGGATGGGACGGCCGAGGCGCTGGGAGATCTCCCGCTTCACCGCTTCGATGCCGCCCAGGTTGTAGAGGGCGTTGATCTTGACCGGCCCGAAACTCTCGGCCTCGATGTACGTGTCGCGGGGGATCTGGGTGATGCTCGTCTGCTTGCCATCGATGCGCAGGGTGGCGATCACATCGGTGTTGCCACCGCCCACGTCGGTGCCCAGAATCAGGATGTCCTGACGGTCCATGCCGCCGCTCCAGGCGGCGAAGGGATTGGTCAGTGCCGGATTTCCTCCGGCGGTGGCCCGGGCCGAGATCAGCTGGGCCAGGGGCCCGGCCAGCAACAGGCCCGCCCCCAGGCCGCAGACCACCGCGAGCAGCACGGGGGTGCGACGTCGGGATGACCTGGGCGGGGCCCCCTTGGTTGGCTGGGCCCCTCTGCTGGGCTGGGACATCTTCATTCAATCCACGCTAAGCCCAGCGGGCTCAGCGCAGGGCCTCCTCGGGCCTCAGCCCCGTCTGCACCCGCCAGAGCGCCGCATAGGCCCCGTTTCCGGCCAGCAGTTCGTCGTGGCCGCCGCTCTCGACGATGCGCCCCTGATCCATCACCACGATCCGGTCGGCGTGGCGCACCGTGCTGAGCCGGTGGGCGATCACCAGGGTGGTGCGGGAGGCCGTGATGCGATCGAGGGAGCGCTGGATCGCCGCTTCCGTTTCGTTGTCGACGGCGGCGGTGGCCTCATCCAGCACCAGCACCGGCGGATCCTTGAGGATCGCCCGGGCCAGGGCGATGCGCTGCCGCTGGCCCCCGGACAGGCGCAGGCCGCGCTCCCCCACCAGGGTGTCGTACCCCTGGGGCAGCGCGTCGATGAACCCCGCCGCCTCGGCCAGGCCGGCCGCCCGTTCGATGGCCGCGCGGGTGGCGGCGAAGCTGCCGTAGGCGATGTTCTCGGCCACGGTGCCGTGGAAGAGGAACACCTCCTGGCTCACCAGGCCGATGGCCCGGCGCAGGTCCTGGAGGGACAGCGTCTCGATCGCCAGCCCATCCAGCAGGATCCGCCCCGCCTGGATGGGGTACAGCCGCAGCAGCAGCTTGACGATTGTGCTCTTGCCGGAGCCCGTGGCCCCCACGATCCCGATCGTGGCGCCGGCGGGAATCTCCAGGTCGAAGGACGCGAGAAGCCGCTCCCGTCCGGCGTAGGCGAAGTCGACCCGCTCGAAGCGGACCTGGCCGCGGACGTCGGCGATGGGGAGCGGCCGGTTGCCGCTGGGGATGGCGACGGGGGTGTCCAGCAGGTCCATCACCCGGTGGGTGGAGGCCATGGCGCGCTGGTAGTCGTCGAGGGTGCGGCCCAGGGTGGTGAGCGGCCACAGCAACCGCTGGGTGATGAAGACCAGGAACGAATACGTGCCGATGGCGATGGCGCCGCTCCAGGCCTGCAGTCCGCCGATCACCAGGATGGCGATGAAGGCGAACAGGATTGCGAACCGGATCAGGGGAATGAAGGCGGCCGAGAGGCGGATGGCCCGGCCGTTGCTGGCCCGGTAGGCCTGGCTCTGGGCGATCAGCCGCTGCTTCTCCCAGTCCTCCGCCGCGTAGCTCTTGATGGTGAGCATGCCGCCGAGGTTGTTGCTCAGCAGGCTGGCCAGGTCGCCGGCCCGCTCGCGCACCTCCCGGTAGCGGGGGGCCAGGCGCCGCTGGAAGCGGAGGGAACCCCAGAGGATCACCGGGATCGGCAGGAAGGAGACCCCGGCCACCGTGGGGGAGAGGACCACCATGGCCCCGCCCACCGCCAGGACGGTGGTGATCAGCTGCAGGATCTCGTTGGCGCCCTGGTCGAGAAAGCGCTCCAGCTGATTGATGTCGTCGTTGAGGACCGTCAGCAGACGCCCGCTGCTGCCGGCCTCGAAGAAGCCCATCTCCAGGTGCTGGAGGTGGTCGTAGGCCTCGATGCGCAGCTCATGCTGCACCGTCTGGGCCAGGCGTCGCCAGAGGAGGGCGTAGAGGTACTCGAACAGGGACTCGGCGCTCCAGATCAGGAACGAGAGCACAGCCAGCACCCCCAGCTGGCCCGGCACGGTGGTGAAGCCGAGGCCGGCCAGCCAGGAAGTGCGCTGCTGGACCACCACATCGACCGCCAGGCCGATGAGAACGGGGGGTGCCAGGTCGAAGAGCTTGTTGAGGATCGAGCAGGCGGCCGCCAGGCCGACCAGCCGGCGGTGGGGCCGCAGGCTGCGCAGCAGACGGCGAAGCCCTGCCGCTGTCGGGGCTGGCCCCGGGGGGCCGGCAACGGCCCTGACCGCCGCCGGACTCACCAGCGATTGCCGCCGCCGCCACCAC
>NZ_JAGQBM010000065.1:0-17422 GCF_024345635.1 Cyanobium sp. Lug-B | reverse complement strand
GGCCGCAGCCGACGCTCAGGCCGGGGGGCTCCCGGCGCAGATCCCAGATCCAGCGGCCCGGCCGCACCAGGGCCGCCAGGGCCGGATCGTCCGCCAGGCGGCTGTGCAGACCGCTGGCCAGCGACAGTCCCGCCGTCAGGGCGGCTGCCACGTCGGCGCCCATGGCCGGCGGCAGCCGGCCGCCGGAGGGGGCGAGGCCCACCACCGCCACCTGGGGAGCGAAGGGCAGAGCCTCCGCCAGGGACCCCACCACGGGCACGGCCCGCTCGATGCCGGTGAGCGCCCGCAGGTCGGCGCCGCGGTGGTCCGGATCCACCACCGCCACGATCGGGCCGTGGCGGTAGCGCAGCATCGCCAGGCCCGTCTTGCCGCTCAGGTTGTCGAGGCCGCCGTGCTGCAGCAGCACGATCGGGTCATCAGAGCCGAGCACGGCCCACCCCCAGTCCCGGGGACGCACCGGGCACCAGCCGATCTCCCACCAGGGCCGGACCCACGAACGGGTCGTCCACCAGGTTGAGGTGGCTGTCGAGATCCGGCCAGCGCACCAACGGCAGCAGCTGGGCGGCGGCCCCGTTGAGCAGGGCGCTGTCGGAGTAGCAGCCGAGCATCACCCCCAGGCCCAGGCGCCGCGCGGCCCTGGCCATCAGCAGGGCCTCCGCCAGCCCGCCGCTCTTGAGCAGCTTGATGTTCACCCCGTCGACGTAGGGGGCGAGCCGCACCAGGTCGGCCAGGTTCCAGCAGCTCTCATCGGCCACCAGGGCGATGGGGCAGTCGAGCTCGAGGGCGGCGAAGGCGGCGCAGTCGGCCTCGGGATCCTCCAGGGGGGCCAGGGGCTGCTCCACCAGCACCACCCCCTGGGCGTCGAGCCAGCCCAGCATCGGCAGGGCCTGCTCCAGGGTCCAGCCGCCGTTGGCATCCACCTGCAGCTCGCCGGCCAGCCCATGGCTCTGGTGGCGCCGCTCCAGCGCCTGGGCCACCGCCCGCACCAGGGCCCGGTCGTGGTCGAGGCCCTCCGGGCTGCCGAGCTTGAGCTTGATGCGGCTGGCGGGCAGCTGCTGCCACCAGCGCTCCAGGCGCTCCAGCACCGCCGCCTCGCTGCCCAGTCCCAGGGTCACGCTGGTGGGAACGATCGCGCCGTCATCGAGGCCCCAGAGCCGCCACAGGGGCTGGCCCAGCCGCTGCCCCCACCAGTCGTGCAGGGCGAGGTCGACGGCGCAGCGGGCCGGGGGCGAGAGGCTGTCCAGCAGGGGGTCGAGGGCCTGAAACGGCTCCGGGGTGGCGCGCTCGAGGGCCGGCAGGACGGCCTCCAGCTCGGCGGCCAGATCGTCGGTGCGGAAGGCCCGGTGGCCGGTGTCGAAGCCGCCGGTCTCGCCGCGGCCGGTGGTGCCGTCGTGCTCGAGTTCCAGCAGCAGATGCTCGACGGCGGCCGTGGTGCCGCGGCTGATGGCCAGGGGCACCGCCTTGGTGAGGGGGAAACGGCTCAGGCGGCAGCGCATGCCAGAAAGGGGCCGGGAGGTTCACGCTGCCACAGCCGCCGCGTTGGCGCCGGTGGGGCGATAGCGGAAACTGGATCCCATGACAGCCACCGTTTCCGGCCCCCAGGCCGACCAGGCGCCGTCGGCACGGCGCGGCAGCTACTGGATCACCACGTTCGGCTGCCAGATGAACAAGGCGGATTCCGAGCGCATGGCCGGCATCCTCGAAACCATGGGGTACACCCCCGGCAGCGACGAGCACAGTGCCGATCTGGTGCTCTACAACACCTGCACGATCCGGGACAACGCCGAGCAAAAGGTCTACAGCTATCTGGGGCGGCAGGCCCAGCGCAAGCGGGCCAATCCCGGCCTGACGCTGGTGGTGGCCGGCTGCGTGGCCCAGCAGGAGGGGGAGTCCCTGCTGCGGCGGGTGCCGGAGCTGGATCTGGTGATGGGCCCCCAGCACGCCAACCGGCTCGAGGCGCTGCTCACCCGGGTGGAGACCGGCCAGCAGGTGGTGGCCACCGACGAGCACCACATCCTCGAGGACATCACCACCGCCCGGCGGGACAGTGCCGTCTGCGCCTGGGTGAACGTGATCTACGGCTGCAACGAGCACTGCACCTACTGCGTGGTGCCCTCGGTGCGGGGCCGGGAGCAGTCGCGCCTGCCCGAGGCGATCCGCCTCGAGATGGAGGGGCTGGCGGCGCGGGGCTACCGGGAGGTCACCCTGCTGGGGCAGAACATCGATGCCTACGGCCGCGACCTGCCCGGCATCACCGCCGAGGGTCGCCGGGCCCACACCCTCACCGATCTGCTGCGGTCGGTCCACGACGTGCGGGGCCTCGAGCGGATCCGCTTCGCCACCAGCCACCCCCGCTACTTCACCGACCGTCTCATCGACGCCTGCGCCGACCTGCCCAAGGTCTGCGAGCACTTCCACATCCCCTTCCAGAGCGGTGACGACGACGTGCTGCGGGCCATGGCCCGGGGCTACACCGTGGAGCGCTACCGACGGATCATCGATCGCATCCGCCAGCGCCTCCCCGATGCGGCCATCAGCGCCGACGTGATCGTGGCCTTCCCCGGCGAAACCGATGCCCAGTTCCGCCGCACCCTGGCGCTGATCGCGTCGATCGGCTTCGACCAGGTCAACACCGCCGCCTACTCGCCGCGGCCGGGCACGCCGGCGGCCGACTGGCCCGACCAGCTGCCGGAGGCGGTGAAGGTGGAACGGCTCCAGGAGCTCAACGCCCTGGTGGAGCGGGTGGCCGCGGAACGCAGCGCCCGCTACCTGGGGCGGCGGGAGCAGGTGCTGGCCGAGGGGATCAACCCCCGCGACCCGGGCCAGCTGATGGGTCGCACGCGCACCAATCGGCTCACCTTCTTCGCCGCCGACCCCGGCGATGGCCGCCCCTTCGCCCCCGGCGACCTGGTGGACGTGGAGATCGAGACGGTGCGGCCGTTCAGCCTCAGTGGCCGGCCCCTGGGCCGGGGCGGGATTCGCTGATACGTTTGGCCCTCTTCCCTGTGCCGATGGCTCCTTCCCCCACCCGCGTCGGCCTGGTGTTCGGGGGAGCCTCCGGCGAGCACGCCGTCTCGATTCTCTCCGCCCGCACCGTGCTGCGGGGACTGCGCAGCGGGGGCAACGCCGAGCGCTACCGGGTCAGCAGCTTCTACATCGATCGCGGCGGCCGCTGGTGGCCCGACGCCGTGGCCACCGCCGTGCTGGAGCGGGGGGTGCCGGCCGAGCCCGGGGATCTGCCGGGAGCGGCGGAGCCGGGGGGCTTCCGGGGCTTTCCCGAGGGCGCTCTGGAGATCGAGGTGTGGTTCCCGGTGCTCCACGGCCCCAATGGGGAGGACGGCACGATCCAGGGACTGTTCACCCTGATGGGGGTGCCCTACGTGGGCTCCGGGGTGCTGGGATCGGCGCTGGGGATGGACAAGCAGGCCATGAAGGCCGCCTTCGCCGCCGCCGGCCTGCCCCAGGTGCCCTACGCCTGCGTCGCCGCCCACGAGCTGGGCGCCGCCGGCGGTCCGGAGGACCTGCTGGAGCGGCTGGAGAGCAGCCTCGGCTACCCGTGCTTCGTCAAGCCGGCCAACATGGGTTCCTCGGTGGGCATCAGCAAGGCCAGCGACCGTGCCGGCCTGCTGCGGGGCCTTGAGCTGGCCGCGGACCTCGACCGGCGGCTGGTGGTGGAGCAGGGCGTCCGGGCCCGGGAGCTCGAATGCGCCGTGCTGCGGCGGCCCGGTGGACCCGGCGACGGCCTCAGCGCCTCGGTACTGGGGGAGATCCGCTTCGACGCCGACTGGTACGACTACGAGACCAAGTACAGCGAAGGCCACAGTCACACCGTCATCCCCGCGCCCGTGGACGAGACGGTGAGCGAGCGGGCGCGGGCCATGGCGCTGGCCGCCTGCCGGGCGGTGGACGCCGGAGGGCTGGCCCGGGTCGACTTCTTCTACGACGAGGCCACCGGCAATCTCTGGCTGAACGAGATCAACACGCTGCCGGGCTTCACCAGCCAGAGCATGTACCCGATGCTGTGGGAGGCCAGTGGATGTCCTCTCCCCGACCTGGTGCACCAATTGGTGCAGGGCGCGGGAGGATCGGAGCTCCGGATGAACGTGGAAGGAACGGCGCCGTGATCCATGGCCTGCTCTGGCTGCCCCTGCTGGGCGCCTTCGTGCTCCTGGTGGCCCTCGGCTGGGTCGAGCGGCGGCGCCAGCAGCTGTTCCGCGACTGGGCCAGCGGCGCCGAGCTTGCCAAGCTGGACGGCTGCGGGGCCGCCCGGCTCGTCGACGGGGAGCTGAGCTGGAGCAAGTTCGTGGCCGGCAGCTTCCAGCCGGTGGGACGCTTCACCATCAAGCAGCTGGAAATGGTCGAGCTGCTCTCCCTCAGCTCCGGGGAGGCCCCCCTGACCGAGGAGAGCGAAGGGGCCTGCCGCCTGCGGCTGGTGGGGGGCGGCCAGCAGGAGGAGCTGCCCTTCTCCGATGCCCGCCGGGCGCGCACCTGGATGGATGAACTCATGGCCCGCTCCCGCTGCGAGCTGTGAAGCGGATCCCCTCTTCGCGGGGAGCCCCCCCCTCGCCGGGAGCGCCGCTGCCGCCGGGGGTCCTGCGCCGCAAGGAACTGCGCCGTCAGCGCCGCAGCGAGCGGCTGCGCCAGCTGTGGCGGATCCTGGTCTTCAGCGGCATGTCCGTCGGCCTGGGCTACCTGCTGCTGCGGCAGGGCTGGACCCTGCGGGAACCGAACCAGGTGGAGGTGCTCGGCAGCGCCGTGGTCAGCCGCGACCAGGTGATCGCGGCGGCGGGCCTGCGCTTTCCCCAGCCCCTGATGGGCCTCCAGCCCCGTCTGGTGGCCAGTGACCTGATGGGGGCCCTGCCGGTGGAGCAGGTGAAGGTGAGCCGGCTGATGCTGCCGCCGCGGCTGCGGGTGGAGCTGAAGGACCGGGAGGCGGTGGCCCGTGCGGTGCGGCGCACCGACCGCGGCCCGGAGATGGGCTTCGTCGACGGCCTCGGCAACTGGATCAGCATCCGCCAGCACATGGGCATCCGCAGCCAGGGGGACCTGTCCCTGCTGGTGGTCGGCTGGAACGCCCGCCACCGGGCCGTGCTGGCCCAGGTGCTCAAGGAACGGGAGGTGCTCGGCCCCGGCCTGAAGGAGATCCGCTTCGAGCCGGACGGCAGCCTCTGGCTCAGCACCACCCAGCTGGGCCGGGTGCGGCTGGGCCCCCCGGACGCCCGGCTGCCCCGGCGACTCGAGGTGGTCGCCCACCTCAGCCGCACCCTGCCGGCCACCATGAAGGGTGCCCGGCCCCAGCTGATCGACCTGACCGACCCGGAGCAACCGGAGCTCAGCCTGGGGGCCCGGGGGGCGAGCGGTTCAGCGGCCCGGCCGGCGCCTCCTGCTCCCCCGGCGCCCCGTCCCGCCGGAGCCGCCGCCGAGGCGCCACGCCCGGCTCCCGCCGGCACCCAGTGAGACCGCCGCTGGAGCCGGCGGCAGCCCGAAACGCCGCCAGACAATCCTCACAGGCCGTTGCGCCCTGCTGAGATTCGGTCCAATGTGATCTATCGGCAACTCTGGCTGAGCTGGCCACCGACATAATGCAGCCGCAGATCAACGGCCACACTCCCCCTCCCGCGATGTCGCGCGATCAGGACCGCCCTTACCACGTCGATCTTTCGTCCCCGCAGGAGCCCCACGCGATGAGCCAGATCTCGCCCAGCAGCAACGGGATCGTCCCGAGCCAGTCGGCCCGGATCGAGGTGATCGGCGTGGGGGGAGGCGGCAGCAACGCGGTCAACCGGATGATCGCCACCGACCTCAACGGGGTGGGCTACCGGGTGCTCAACACCGACGCCCAGGCCCTGCTGCAGTCGGCGGCGGGCCAGCGCATCCAGCTGGGCCAGAAGCTCACCCGGGGCCTGGGGGCCGGCGGCAACCCGGTGATCGGCCAGAAGGCGGCGGAGGAGTCCCGGGCCGACCTGCAGCAGTCCCTGGAGGGGGCCGACCTGGTCTTCATCGCCGCCGGCATGGGCGGCGGCACCGGCACCGGGGCGGCGCCGATCGTGGCCGAGGTGGCCAAGGAGTGCGGCGCCCTCACCGTGGGCATCGTCACCAAACCCTTCGGCTTCGAGGGCCGCAAGCGGCTGCGCCAGGCGGAGGAAGGCATCGCCCGCCTGGCCGAGCATGTCGACACCCTGATCATCATTCCCAACGACCGCCTGCGGGACGCCATCGCCGGCGCGCCGCTCCAGGAGGCCTTCCGCGCCGCCGACGATGTGCTGCGGATGGGCGTCAAGGGCATCACCGACATCATCACCAGGCCCGGTCTGGTGAACGTCGACTTCGCCGACATCCGCTCGGTGATGGCCGATGCCGGCACCGCCCTGCTGGGCATCGGCGTGGGCTCCGGCCGTTCCCGGGCCATCGAGGCGGCCCAGGCCGCCATGAGCAGTCCCCTGCTGGAGTCGGCCCGCATCGACGGGGCCAACGGCTGCGTCATCAACATCAGCGGCGGCAAGGACATGACCCTGGAGGACATGACCACCGCCTCGGAGGTGATCTACGACGTGGTCGATCCCGACGCCAACATCATCGTGGGCGCGGTGGTGGACGAATCCCTGGAGGGGGAGATCCACGTCACGGTGATCGCCACCGGCTTCCAGAGCGGCGGTCACTACCGGCCGGAGCGTCCCGCCGCCAGCTTCGCCGACACCCTCACCCACACGCCGGAGGAGCGGGGAGCCATGATCCCGCCCTTCCTGATCAACCGCCAGAACCGGGTCGACTGAGCCACCAGCTGGCCCCGGAGCCGGTCAGCACAATGGTTCAGCGCGGCTTGAAGGGGGTCATTTGAAGAGGGTGACCCGGAATCCACGCCTGCCCTGAGCATCCCGTGTGGCTGCTCCCTTCCGGTCCTGACCAGATTTGGGCGTCAGAGCCGCGTGGGTCCGAGTCGGGTCGATGCTAGCAATGCCCCCTGCGAACCCCGTGCCGTGCCCCTGCGACCCGCTGATCTGACACGGCGCAAGCAGGCGGGCCTGCCGATCACCGTGCTCACCGCCTGGGACGCCCTCTCCGCCGCCGTGGTGGCCGGGGCCGGGGTGGATGCGGTGCTGGTGGGCGACTCCCTGGCCATGGTGGTGCTCGGCCACGCCACCACCCTGCCGGTGACCCTCGAGGAGATGCTCCACCACTGCCGCGCCGCCGGCCGGGGGCTGGCGGCGGCGGCGCCCCAGGATCCGCCCCTGCTGATCTGCGACCTCCCCTTCCTCAGCTACCAGTGCGGCGCCGATGCGGCCGTGGCGGCGGCGGGCCGGGTGCTGAAGGAGACGCCCGCGGTGGCGGTCAAGCTGGAGGGTGCCGAACCCGAGACCCTGGCCGTGATCGACCGGATGGTGCGCAGCGGGATCCCGGTCATGGGCCACCTGGGGCTGACCCCCCAGTCGGTGCATCAGCTGGGCTACCGGCGCCAGGCCGGCGATCCGGTCAGCCAGGAGCGGCTGCGGCGGCGGGCCCGGGCCCTGCAGGAGGCCGGCTGCTTCGCCCTGGTGCTCGAGCACGTGCCGGCGGAGCTGGCCGCGGAGCTGAGCGGCGCCCTGGCGGTGCCGGTGATCGGCATCGGCGCCGGCGACGGCTGCGACGGCCAGGTGCGGGTGACGGCCGACCTGCTGGGACTCACCACCCGCCAGCCCCCCTTCAGCCCGCCGCTGATGCAGGGCCGGGCCCTGGCGGTGGAGGTCCTGGGCCGCTGGGTCAGGGAGCAGGGGCCGGCTGCCCCCGGGGCGAGGTCTGTTCCAGCTCCTGCCACCAGGCCAGCATCTCCCGCAGCACCCCATTGCTGAGGGCCAGCCCCTGCGGATCCGCCAGCCGCCAGCGGGGCCCCTCGACGCGCAGCAGGCCGCGCCGCTCATAGTCCCCGAGCCGCGCCCGCAGCCCGTCGAGGAGCGCGGGCGCCAGGCGCTCCTGCCGGGCGAGCCGCTCCAGGTTCACTCCTTCGCGGCAGCGCAGGCCCACCATCAGGCGCTCGTCGAAGGGCATGACCTCCCCCTCCTCGCCCCCCGTCTCCACGCCTCGCTCCGCCACGCCGCCTTCCCCAGCGCCGACCGCCTCGGCGTAGCCGGCCCGGGTGCGGGGATGGGCCCGGCGGCGACCGCGGGGAGCGCCGGTGGCGCCCATGCCGAACCCCCACCAGCCGGCACCGCTCCAGTAGACGCGGTTGTGGCGTGAGGCGTGACCGGGCAGGGCGTAATTGGACACCTCGTAGTGGCCGAAGCCAGCGGCGCTGAGCCGGCTCCAGGTCAGGTCCATCAGGTCGGCGGCCAGATCCTCCGGCGGCAGCTCGAGCTGCCCCAGGGCCAGGCGCCGCTCGAAGACGGTGCCCGGCTCGATGCTCAGGTCGTACACCGACAGATGGGGGGGCTCCAGGGCGATGGCTTCGGCCAGCTGGCCGTCCCAGTGGGCCAGGCCCTGGCGCGGCAGCCCCTGGATCAGGTCCAGGCTCCAGCTGGCCAGATGCCCCCGGCGGCGGGCCTGGCGCAGCCAGCCGGCCGCCTCCCGCAGGTCGGCCCCCCGGTGGCGCCGGCCCAGGTCCGCCAGCACCCGGTCATCGAAGCTCTGGCCCCCCAGGCTGACCCGGTTGATGCCGGCGGCCAGGTAGTCCGCCAGGCGGTCCTGATCGAAGCTGGCCGGATCCAGCTCCAGGGTCAGCTCCGCCCCCGGGGCCAGCCCATAGCGGCACTCCAGGGCCTCCAGGATGCCGGCCACCTGGGCGCCGGTCAGCATCGAGGGGGTGCCGCCCCCGAGGTAGACCGTCGCCAGGGGCGGGCCGGCCGGGGAGCTGGCGATCTCCCGGTGCAGCAGGGGCAGGTAGGCGGCGATGGAGCCGGAGGAGGCCCCGTCGGCCCGGTCCCCCAGGGGCACCACCGGGAAATCGCAGTAGAAGCAGCGCCGGTGACAGAAGGGAATGTGGACGTAGGCGGATCGGGGATCCATCACGGGCGGTAATCCCTGGGACCCAAACGGCGGAAGATCGGCCAAGCTTCTTTCCATACCTGCCGGGCGGCCGAGGCGTCGGGACTTCGAAGCATGGTGGACACCCTCATCTTGCTGCTGTTCCTGATCTCAGGGGCAGCCACCGGCTGGCTCGGGGTTGACCTGCTGCCGGAACAGCTGCTGCTGGAGGTGACCAACCAGGAAGGCCTGCGTTCGGTGATGGGGGGCTTCGGTGCCTTCTTCGGCCTGATCGCCGGCATCTTCTTCCAGCAGCTGCGGCGGCGCCTGATGGCCCAGGTGCGCAGCATGCCCACCGACCTGCTGATCAGCCGGGCGGTGGGACTCATCCTGGGCCTGCTGGTGGCCAACCTGCTGCTGGCGCCGATCCTGCTGCTGCCCCTGCCCTGGGAGGTGGTGCTGGTCAAGCCGCTGGCGGCGGTGCTCAGCAACGTCTTCTTCGGGGTGCTGGGGTACAACCTGGCGGAGGTGCACGGCCGCACCCTGCTGCGCCTGTTCAACCCGGCCAGCACCGAGGCCCTGCTGGTGGCCGACGGGGTGCTGCTGCCCGCGACCGCCAAGATCCTCGACACCAGCGTCATCATCGACGGGCGCATCCGCGGCCTGCTGGCCTCCGGGCTCCTGGAGGGCCAGGTGATCGTCGCCCAGGCCGTGATCGACGAGCTCCAGGCCCTGGCCGACTCCTCCAACGGTGAGAAGCGGGCCAAGGGGCGGCGGGGCCTGAAGCTGCTCACCGAACTGCGGGAGAACTACGGCCGCCGCCTGGTGATCAACAGCACCCGCTACAGCGGCAACGGCGCCGACGACAAGCTGCTCAAGCTCACCGCCGACACCGGCGGCACCCTGCTCACCGCCGACTTCAACCTGGCCCAGGTGGCCCAGGTGCAGGAGCTGCGGGTGCTGAACCTCAGCGAACTGGTCATCGCCCTGCGGCCCGAGGTGCAACCGGGCGATGGCCTGCAGCTCAAGATCGTGCGCGAAGGCAAGGAGGCCGACCAGGGCGTCGGCTACCTGGAAGACGGCACCATGGTGGTGGTGGAGGATGCCCGGCGCCGCATCGGCGAGCGGCTGCCCGTCACCGTCACCGGCGCCCTGCAGACCCCCACCGGCCGCATGGTCTTCGCCCGCTGCGACCGCAGCCCCGAACGGCCCGCTGAACGGGGCAACGGCCGGGCTGCCGACAAGCAGGGCGGGAAACCCGTCGCCCTGCAGGAGCACCAGCCTCCTGGCCCCGGCTAGGCTCCTGCCTCACGACTGCTGGTGAGCGCGGATGACGGTGTCGGCCCCCTATTACGGCGATTCCGCGGTGATGCGCACACCGCCGCCGGATCTGCCGTCCCTGCTGCTCAAGGAGCGGATCGTCTATCTGGGGCTGCCCCTCTTCTCCGACGACGACGCCAAGCGCCAGATGGGCATCGACGTCACCGAGCTGATCATTGCCCAGCTGCTCTACCTGGAGTTCGACAACCCGGAGAAGCCGATCTTCTTCTACATCAACTCCACCGGCACCAGCTGGTACTCGGGCGATGCGATCGGCTTCGAGACCGAAGCCTTCGCCATCTGCGACACCCTGCGCTACGTCAAGCCGCCCGTGCACACCATCTGCATCGGCCAGGCCATGGGCACCGCCGCCATGATCCTTTCGGCCGGCACCAAGGGCCAGCGGGCCGCCCTGCCCCACGCCTCGATCGTGCTGCACCAGCCCCGCTCCGGTGCCCGCGGCCAGGCCAGCGACATCCAGATCCGGGCGAAAGAAGTGCTGCACAACAAGCACAGCATGCTGGAGATCCTCTCGGAGAACACGGGCAAGAGCATCGACGAGCTCTCCCGTGACTCCGACCGCATGACCTACCTCACCGCCGAGGAGGCCATGGCCTACGGCCTGATCGACCGGGTGCTGACCAGCCGCAAGGAGCTGCCGACGGCCGCCCCAGTGGGCTGAGCACCGACCCCCGGCCACCGGCCACCCCTCTCCACCTCCTCACTCTCTCCGGCTCCGAACGGGAGCCTTCCCGCCATGCCCATCGGCACCCCCAGCGTTCCCTACCGCCTCCCCGGCAGCCAGTACGAGCGCTGGGTCGACATCTACACCCGCCTCGGGGTGGAGCGGATCCTGTTCCTCGGCCAGGAGGTGACCGACGGGATCGCCAACAGCCTGGTGGCCCAGATGCTGTACCTCGACTCCGATGACAGCTCCAAGCCGATCTACCTGTACATCAACTCGCCGGGTGGCTCGGTGACCGCCGGCCTGGCGATCTACGACACCATGCAGTACGTCAAATCCGACGTGGTGACGATCTGCGTCGGGTTGGCGGCCTCCATGGGCGCCTTCCTGCTGGCGGCCGGCACCAAGGGCAAGCGGCTGGCCCTGCCCCACAGCCGGATCATGATCCACCAGCCCCTGGGCGGCACCAGCCAGCGCCAGGCCAGCGACATCGAGATCGAGGCGCGGGAGATCCTGCGCATCAAGGACATGCTCAACCAGTCCCTGGCCGGGATGTGCGGCCAGTCCCTGGAGAAGGTCACCAAGGACACCGACCGCGACTACTTCCTCAGCGCCGCCGAAGCCAAGGATTACGGGCTGATCGACCGGGTGATCGCCCACCCCTCGGAGGCCTCCGGCGGCTGAGTCGCCGGGCGAGGACGCCCGGGGCCCGCGCGGACGCACACCTAAAGTCTGCGTTTGCCCTGCCCGCCGCCCGGAATGGCCCAGCTCTTCTACGACTCCGACGCCGACCTCAGCCTGCTGACCGGCAAGACGGTGGCCATCATCGGCTACGGCTCCCAGGGCCATGCCCACGCCCTGAACCTCAAGGACAGCGGCATCAACGTGGTGGTGGGCCTCTACGACGGCAGCCGCTCGGCCGCCAAGGCCCGGGCCGACGGCCTCGAGGTGCTGAGCGTGGCCGACGCCTGCGCCAAGGCCGACTGGATCATGGTGCTGCTGCCGGATGAGGCCCAGAAGGCCGTCTACGCCGCTGAGATCGCCCCCCACCTCAGCGCCGGCAAGGTCCTGAGCTTCGCCCACGGCTTCAACATCCGCTTCGGGCTGATCCAGCCCCCCGCCGACGTGGACGTCGTGATGATCGCCCCCAAGGGCCCCGGTCACACCGTGCGCTGGGAGTTCCAGAACGGCCAGGGCGTGCCCGCCCTGTTCGCCATCCAGCAGGACGCCTCCGGCAACGCCCGCGCCCTGGCGATGGCCTACGCCAAGGGCATCGGCGGCACCCGCGCCGGCATCCTGGAGACCAACTTCAAGGAGGAGACCGAAACCGACCTGTTCGGTGAGCAGGCGGTCCTCTGCGGCGGTCTGAGTGAACTGGTGAAGGCCGGTTTCGAGACCCTGGTGGAAGCCGGTTACCAGCCCGAGCTGGCCTACTTCGAGTGCCTGCACGAGGTGAAGCTGATCGTTGACCTGATGGTCAAGGGCGGCCTCACCGCCATGCGCGACTCGATCTCCAACACCGCCGAGTACGGCGACTACGTCAGCGGCCCCCGGCTGATCACCGCCGACACCAAGGCGGAGATGCGGCGCATCCTGGCCGACATCCAGGACGGCACCTTCGCCCGCAACTTCGTGGCCGAGTGCGAGGCGGGCAAGCCCGAGATGGCCAAGGCCCGCGAGCGCGATGCCGCCCATCCGATCGAGCAGGTGGGCAAGGGTCTGCGCTCCATGTTCAGCTGGCTCAAGGCGGCCTGATCCCCAGCCCATGCAGCGGCGCCTGCTGACCCTCGCCTGGAGCAGCGGCCAGGCCAGCGGCACCCTGGCCATCGGCGCCACCGCCTGGCTGCTCAGCGGCCTCACCCCGTCGCCGCTGGTGAACGGGGTGCTGCCGGCCCTCGCCACCCTGCCGCTGCTGCTGCCCCTGCCCCAGCGGATCCGGCCCGGCTACCTGCTCCAGCTGCTCAGCCTGCTGCTGCTGTTGGCGGTGGCCGCCGGTGGGCCGGGCACCTCCGTTCTGGCCCCCCTGCTCGGCATTGCCCTGCTGGCGGTGGGCCTGCGCCTGGCCCAGGACCCGCTGCAACGCCGGCTCCATGGCCACTGGGGGGTGCCGATCGGCGAGCTGCGGGCGGGAGCCGAGGCGGGCCGCCTGGCGGGCAGCCTGCTCACGGCCCTGCTGTTTCCCATCGGCAAGGCCCTGCTCCAGTTCGGCAGCGCCCTGGTGCTGCTGCTCCCTTTGGCGCCGCTGGTCGGGGCCCTGCGGGCCAGCGGCCACCGGATGGAGCAGGGCCAGGGTGATGCGGCGGTGGCGGCGGCAACGGCAGCGGCGGAGCCGGCCCCCTGGCGCCTGGAGCCGGGCGGGGTGCTGCAGGGGTTGCTGCTCGGCGGCCTGTTCGCCCTGCTGCCTCTGTGGGTACGTCAGCAGGCGGCGGGCAGCTGCTTCGATTTCGGCTTGCTGCTGACGGCCTACGGCCTGGGGCGGACCGGCGCCGAAGCCTGGGGCCTGCGGCTGCCGCCGCGCCTGCCCTACCTGCTGATGGCCGCCCTGCTGCTGGCGACCCAGTTCGTCGGCGGCTGGGGGGCCGTGCTGCTGTTCGTGCCCTTCGGCCTGCTGGCCGCCGTGGCCGATGCCCGCCTGGCCCTCGGCGTCGATCCGGCCGGCGACCTGCAGCACAACTGGAGCGTCCTGGAGCGGTCCTCGGCCCTGGGGGGCCTGGCCGGCAGTCTGGGGATGGGCCTGATCGCCCAGCTGATCGGCCTGGGCGGCAGCCTGCCGATCCAGCTGGCGGCCTTCCTGGGGGCGGGTGTGCTGCTGCCCCTGCTGCAGCGCCGCCGGCCTTGAGCCTCGCCCTGCTTGTGCTGCTCGCCTGCGGGCTCGACCGGCTGCTGGGGGACCCCCTCTGGTCGCCGCACCCCGTCCAGGTGATGGGCGCCGCCATCACCGGCCTGCGCCGGGCGGTGGAGGCCTGGGCCGGCGACGCCCCCCGACGCCTGCGGCTGGGGGGTCTGCTGCTCACCCAGCTGGTGGTGGGCGCCAGCGGCCTGGCGGGCTGGGGCCTGGAGGTCCTCGCCCGGCGGATCCCTGCCGTCGGGGTGCCCCTGCTGGTGCTGGGCCTGGCCAGTGCCCTGGCGGGGGGCAGCCTGGGGCGGGCGGTGCGGGCCGTGCTGGTGGCCCTGCCCGACCTGCCCCTGGCCCGGGCCCGCCTGGCCCGGATCGTGGGTCGCCAGGTGAGCCACCTGCCGGAGGCGGAGATCCTGCGCGCCGCCGCCGAGACCGCCGCCGAAAACGCCGTCGACGGCCTGTTCGCCCCGCTGTTCTGGATGCTGGCCGGGGCGGCGCTGCTGTCGCTGGGGCCGGCCCCGCCTGCGTCACCCCTGCCCGGCCCCCTGGCCCTGGCCTGGGGCTTCAAGGCCGCCAGCACCCTCGATTCGATGCTGGGTTACCGCCACGGGCGGCTGCGCTGGCTGGGCACCGCCGGTGCCCGCCTCGACGACCTGCTCACCTGGCTGCCCACCCGGCTGGTGGCCCTCAGCCTCCCCCTGGCGGCGGGCCGGCCCGGGCGGACGCTCCACTGGCTGCGGGCGGCCCTGCGGGACGGGGCCCCTGACCCCTCCCCCAACGCCGGCGTCTCGGAGGCGGCTTTCGCCCACGCCGCCGGGGTGCGCCTGGGCGGGGCCAACGCCTACGCCGACGGGGTGCGCATCAAGCCGATCCTGGCCGCAGCGGGCCGCCCCCCCGACCGGGCCGGAGTGGAGCGGATCCTGACCCTGGGCGATCGG
The DNA here is from genome assembly GCF_024345635.1 of Cyanobium sp. Lug-B. Lineage (NCBI taxonomy): Bacteria > Bacillati > Cyanobacteriota > Cyanophyceae > Synechococcales > Prochlorococcaceae > Cyanobium > Cyanobium sp. Lug-B. The sequence goes on along the minus strand of NZ_JAGQBM010000065.1, from coordinate 2,706 downwards.
CTGGAGCTGCTGTGGCTCCTGCTCACCCTGCCGGCCCTGGCCCTGCTCGGTGCTGGATGGCCCCCCGGCTGAGGCGACGGGGCGGAGCTCCGGCGTTCAGTAGGCGCCGCGGTCGCGGGGGTCGAGCATGACGCCGATGGTGCGCAGGATGATGCGCAGATCCATCAGCAGGGTGCGACGGCGGGCGTAGCGCACATCCAGCCGGACCCGCTCGGGGTAGCTGAGGTTGTTGCGGCCGGACACCTGCCACAGGCCCGTCAGGCCGGGACGCACCGACAGCACTTCATCCATGCGGCTGCCGTAGCGCTCCAGCTCGCTCTTCACGATCGGACGGGGGCCCACCACGCTCATCTCACCGCGGAGCACATTGAGGAACTGAGGCAGTTCATCAAGGCTGGAGCGGCGCAGGAACTTACCCAGGCGAGTGATGCGCGGGTCGTTCTTGAGCTTGAAATCGTTGCGGTACTCCTCATCCAGATCCGGGGATTCGGCCAGCAGCTTGGAGAGCAGGCGATCGGCATCCCGGCGCATGGTGCGGAACTTGATGCAACCGAAACTGCGGTAATCGCGGCCCACCCGTTGCTGCACGTAGAACACCGGCCCGCGGGAGGTGACCTTCACCAGGAGGGCCAGGGCCAGCAGCACCGGCGAGCCGAGGGTGAGCACGGTGAGCGAGAAGAGGATGTCACCGGAACGCTTGACAATGCGATCGCGCTTCGACTGAAAGGCGATCAGCTCTTCCGCGGTGAGCACCTGCGCCGGAGCCGTCACAAGCTGCCCAGAGGCGTAGGGGGTCCCGATGGAAGAGAGCATGGGGGACGGGTTCGTTAGAAGAAGTTAAGGATCAGCCCGTGCGGAACTCCATGCCGCGGGGCCACTCAGATCAGAGGCACAGGACGGCGAAGGCGGCGACGGTGCTGCTGCCACAGCTGGTCGAGCAGCGTTTCCATGCGGCTTCGGAAGACCGCCGGGGCGAAACCCTCCGCCCGTTGCCGCTGCCCTTCCGCCGGCAAGGATCGCCACAGCCGGCCCGCCTCGAAGTGCTCCAGGGCGGCCGCCAGGCTGGCGGGGGTCTGCTCCGGAAACAGCAGGCCGGTGGGGGAGGCGTTCCCGTCGCTGAGGCAGCGCACGCTGTCGAGCACCCCCCCCTGGCCGAAGGCGATCACCGGGGCACCGGCCGCCATCGCCTCCACCGGCGCAATGCCGAAATCCTCCAGGCCGGCATACACATAGGCCCGCGCCCGCTCCAGCCAGGCGGCGGTCTCCTGGTCCGGCAGGCGACCGAGGAAGCGGGTGGCCGGGCCCGCCATCGCCTCCAGCCGGCGCCGCTCAGGACCATCGCCCAGCACCACCAGGGGCAGGCCGGTGCGCCGGAAGGCCTCCACCACCACATCCACCCGCTTGTTGGGCACCAGCCGGCAGAGGCTGACGTAGACGTCGTCCCGGGGCTGGTCCCAGCGGAAGCGCTCCACCGCCACGGGGGGCGGCAGCACATGGGCGCGCCGGCGCCAGAAACAGCGGATGCGGCGGGCGGTGAAGCGGGAGTTGGCCACCAGGGCATCCACCCGGGCGCTGCTGACCACATCCCACTGGCGCAGCTGGTGCAGCTGCAGCCGCACCAGGGGGCCGAGGGGCCCGCGGGCCAGGGCCGAGCGGGCCAGGTAGGTGTGCATCTGGTCCCAGGCGTAGCGGGCCGGGGTGTGCACATAGCTGACGTGCAGCTGGTCCGGACCGGTGAGCACCCCCTTGGCCACGAGGTGGCTGCTGCTGATCACCAGGGGGTGGCCGGACAGGTCGAGCTGCTCGATCGCCAGGGGCAGGAGCGGCAGATACTGCTGCACGTGGCCCACCCCCCAGGGCAGGCGCTGGATGAAGCTGGTGCGGATGCGGCGGCCGGTCAGCCAGCTGCCGGGGCGGGAACTCTCGCCATCCACCAGGGCGAAGAGTGACGGGGGGGTTCCCCGGCCGGCGAGCAGCCGATCGAGTTCCTCCACCACCTGCTCGGCCCCACCCACCGAGCGGGGGGTGAACCACTCGTGCACCAGGGCGACTGGGCTGGGGAAGGCCTCCATGGCAGGCACCGTAGGCGCCAGTATCACGAAAACTCTCAGCCGATTGCCCTGGCCGGGGTCTCTGCCGAAGCTAAGGCGACGACTGGGATGGCGAGAGCCGGGACACGATGGCGATCCGCGAGCTTCTCGAAGACGCCCTGCAGGAGCCTTCCATCGGGACAACACCCTGCTTCCGCTGGCATGCCACCTCCGTGGGGATTGCGGCCCTCTGGTGTGACGGCAAGCCGCCACCGGCGCCGCCCTTCGATGTGGCGCTCAAGGAAGGTCTGCAGGTGGGACTGGATCTGAGCCGCGAGGAGAGGGAGTTTCACCAGGTGAAATCCGGCCTCGTGCTGCTGTTCCATTCCTGAGGTCCCACGCCGGCCATGCCGGCGGCAAGCCGGCCTGGGAAAACGGAGAGGGTGGGATTCGAACCCACGGAAGGTTGCCCTTCAAACGATTTCGAGTCGTTCGCTTTCGACCACTCAGCCACCTCTCCAGACCCCTGATGCCATCGCATCAGGAACGCGCTCACTTTACGGAGCGGTCAGCGCGCCGCTGGTCCCACTGGCCCGCCACCCCCGCGGCAGGGGCGCGCCGGCCGGCACGGCACCGCTGAGCCACACCCGGGGCGGGCCGCGCTCCAGCAGGGCCC
>NZ_JAGQBM010000064.1:0-17445 GCF_024345635.1 Cyanobium sp. Lug-B | reverse complement strand
GCGGAAGGCTCCAACACCTTCACCGCCACCGCCACCGACGCTGCCGGCAACGTCAGCAGTTCAGGCACCCTCGTGGTGCTGCGCGATGCCACACCGCCGCCCGCGCCGCTCCTCTCCTTGGCTCCCGCCTCCGACACCGGCCTCAAGGGAGACAACATCACCCGAAACGCCACCGCCACCATCGTCGTGGCGGCCCAGAACGCCAGCACCGTCTCCCTCGGCGGTCAGAGCAAGGCGGTCGTCAACGGCAAAGCGTCCTTCCAGGTCACCCTCAGCGAGGGTCTCAACATCCTCTCGGCCATCGCCAGCGACACGGCAGGAAACGCCAGTCCGGCCGGCACCCTGGAGGTGTTCCGGGATGTGACCCCTCCCGCCGTCCCGGTGCTGACGCTGGATCCGGCCTCCGACAGCGGCCTACAAGGCGACAACCGCACCAATGCCGCCAGCGTCACCATCCTGGTGAGCGCCGAGGAAGGAAGCACCGTTTCCCTGGGCGGACAGACCAGGAAAGTCGGTGGCGGCGGCAGCGTGGCCTTCACCGTTGCCCTCAAGCGCGGCACCAACACCCTTTCCGCCACCGCCACCGACGCCGCCGGCCTTGTCAGTGGCGCCGGCTCGCTGGTGGTGGTGCGCGATGGCTCCCCACCAGCCACACCGGTGCTCTCCCTCGACCCCGCCTCCGACAGCGGCACCCGGGGCGACAACCGCACCAACGCCGCCAGTGCCACCCTCCTCGTGGCCGCCGAGAACGGCAGCACCGTCTCCCTCGGCAACCAGAGCCAGGTGGCCTCCGCTGGACGTGCCTCCTTCCAGGTGACCCTTGCGGAAGGCTCCAACACCTTCACCGCCACCGCCACCGACGCTGCCGGCAACGTCAGCAGTTCAGGCACCCTCGTGGTGCTGCGCGATGCCACACCGCCGCCCGCGCCGCTCCTCTCCTTGGCTCCCGGCAGCGGGGGCAGCACCGCGCTGGTGGTGAGCGCCGAGAACGGCAGCACCGTCCGCCTCAATGACGGCCGCAGCCAGGTGGTGGCCAACGGCACGGCTCGCTTCCCGGTGGTTCTGCTGCAGGGGGGAAACACCTTCAGCGCCACCTCCACCGATGCGGCCGGCAACCAAAGTGCCGCCGGGATTCTGGTGGTGGGCGTGGACGGCAACGCTCCACTGCCGCCCGTACTGAACCTGGCGCCAGCCTCCGACACCGGGGTGGCGGGAGACAACCTCACCAGGCTGCGCACGGTCACGGTCCAGGTGAACGCCGAGAGCGGCAGCACGGTCTCGCTGGCAGGCCAGAGCCAGGTGGCCATCGGCGGCAGCGCCAGCTTCCAGGTGGTCCTCACCCCTGGCTCCAACGTCCTCGTGGCCACGGCACGCGATCAGGCCGGCAACGTCAGCGCCCAGGGAAGCCTGGTGGTGGAAGTGGACGAGGATCCGCCCGCCGCACCCCTGGTGTCCCTCGACCCCGCCTCCGACAGCGGCGAGGCGAACGATGACGGCATCACCAACAAGGGCCGCGTCAGCATCAGCGTCACCGCTGAGGCCGGTACCACCGTCAGCCTGGGTGGCCAGACAAAGGAATCCACCGGCTCGCCGCTCACGTTCCAGGTTGACCTGACCAGCGAAGGCAACAACAGCTTCACTGCCACCGCCGAAGACAAGGCGGGCAACACCGGCAGCGGTTCGCTCGTGGTGGTGCGGGACACCGAAAAGCCTGCGGCGCCCTCGCTCAGCCTGGATCCGAATTTCGATACCGGCAGCAGGAACGACGACAAGATCACCAAGGAAGCCAGCGTCCAGGTGCTGGTGAGGGCCGAAGCGGGCAGCACCGTCACCCTCGGGACCGACCAGCAGAAGGCGGGGGCCGATGGCAGCGCCGTGTTCACCGTCAACCTCAGTGACGGCACCAACACCCTCTCCGCCACCGCCACCGACGTGGCCGGCAATCAGAGCGATGCCGGCAGCCTGGAGCTGACGCTCGACGCCAACCGTCCGGCCAAACCCGTTCTCGACCTCGCCAAAGCCTCCGACAGCGGCGAAAAAGACGACGACGACATCACCAACAAGACCTCGGTGACGATCGAAGTGGAGGCCGAACCGGACAGCACCGTCACCCTGGGGACGGACGAGAAAACGGTGGGGGCCAGCGGCAAGGTGGTGTTCACCGTGGCCTTGCAGGAAGGGAAGAACACTCTTTCGGCGAAAACCAAGGACGTGGCTGGCAACGAAAGCGAAGCCGGCACCCTGGAGATCACGCTCGACACCGAGCAGCCCAACGCACCGACGCTGACCCTGGATCCGGCCTCCGACAGCGGCACCAAGGGGGACAAGCTCACCAACAAGACGAGTGTCACTGTGGAGGTGGCGGCGGAGAAGGACGCCACCGTCAAGCTGGGAACCCAATCGGCTCAGGCCGGCGCCGATGGCAAGGCACGGTTCACCGTGAATCTGACCGAGGGGACAAACAATCTCTCGGCCAAGGTCACCGATGGTGCCGGCAATGAAAGCGACGCCGGCACCCTTGCTCTCAAGCTGGACACCCAGAAGCCGGATGCCCCGGTTCTGACACTGGATCCGAGTTCCGACAGCGATCCCAAAGGGGACAACATCACCAAGGTGGCCACCGCCACAATTGTGGTGACCGCCGAATCCGACAGCACCATCAAGCTGGCCGGGCAGAGCCAGAAGGTCGTGGCCGGAAGGGCCATCTTTCAGGTGCCGCTGACGGTAGGCGTCAACAACCTTTCGGCCACCGCCACCGATGAGGCCGGGAATGAGAGCACGGCCGGCTCGCTGGTGGTGACGCGAGAGGAGCAGGCAGTGGCCGGTGGGGTGACGGATGCGGAATACGCCCTGATGACAGGCTATGCCCACCGTTTTGCACGTAACAACCAAAATAACCTGCCAAGCCTTGAGGCCATGGGTTTCGAGGTATATGCACAACTAAGTTATCGAGGCACTTCCAACGGCTTCGAGGGTTTCACCCTGAAACGCGGCAATGACATCGTCGTCGCATTTGCAGGCACGGATGAAGATGTCGATTTCGTACAGGACTTCAACCAGTACTTCGGGAAAGTAGATCAGATCGCAGGCGCAACCGAGCTTTATATCAACACACTGCTGCAAATCGAAATTGATAAGGCAAAGGATCCGAGCTTCAATCCAAATATAACATTTACCGGGCATTCTCTTGGCGGAGGGCTTGCATCCGTCATGGGAATCCTTTTTGACCACCCAGCCATCGCCTTCGACTCGGCTCCCTTCCGCTTCATCACCTTCAGCCCTGATTCTGTCGACAGCATCGTTGCTTACGCAGAAGCATACATACAGGGGAAAGGCTCCGGATTGACATTGCCTAAGTTGACAGAATACGCGTCAGAACTCCACGGCATGCTGATCAGGGAAAACTTGAATCTTGAAGTTCTCCCAACGCAAGCTGAGCTACAAGGACTGCTTGGAATGCCTGAATCCTGGGGAGCCATCTTTTCTCTGATTCCCAAGTTTTTCAATAGCGGAATCATTCTCAGTGGTGGAATTCCTGCCAATTGGATGACCGCTGCTGGCCTTGTGGCCAGCAACCCTGATCTTGCCACTAGATTCGAAAATGTCAGAGGCTATAACAAACCCGGTGAATTTCTCTCCCTCGATCCCTTTGTACCCATGCGGATCAACAGGGAGAAAATGGTCGGAATCGACATGGGACACGTGGGTGGTCCCTGGTGGTTTGGCGATTACTGGCGCGACGAGAACACAGGCTTTGCCAGCTGGGACCTCCACACAGGAACGTTATGGAATGCCTATTTTGCCGATGCACGGATCACAGGAATAGCCCGCAGACTCTGGCAATTCATCCCTGAGGTTTTCAACAGCAAGGTTGAGGAGAAGGGTTACGACGACCCTAAGACTTCGTTTCTCGAACATGTCACATATGCACCAGTATCAGTCGGCGGAGTGACCACTTGGGGACATCTGCTAGCGCCATTCCTCAGCGAGATCGACAAAATCAAGACTGACGTGCCCTACACGGAGCAAGAGGTACCCGAAAACTACATTCCTGGCGAACTGACTGTAACCAATCCAAAAACAGGAAGCGTCGAGAACCTCAACAAAGAATTCGAAAAGAACGCTCTTCCCATCATCCAAGGCCTGATCCAACTCGCTATTAATTACTACAGGACATTTGACCGACTCGCCAGCGACTTCCCCACGCTTCTCAGCGCCGGGCGTGGATCCATCACCATCAACAAGACACGACTCGTTGACAGACTTGCGCCAGCAGAATCCGAAGGCTACAACTCACTGAAAGCATACGTTGCCTACAGAATCAAGACTGAAATCCAGGATTTTGGCTCGGAGGAGATAACGATTTCCCTGTTTGAAAATGCTGGATCCTGGGCCCTTGCCACGCGAACACCTGCCGTCGTGGAGATCACAGGCTCTGATCCTGCCAACGGCTTTCTGCTTGGCAGTTACGGCCGAGACATCATGAAAGGCGCCGATGGCGACGATGTCTTCCTCGCCGATGAAGGCGACGACAAGGTCGATGCCAGAGGCAAAGGGAAAGACCTGGTGTACGGCGGCGCCGGCGACGACATCCTCTACGCCGACTCGGAAGACCATGTCTACGGCGGTTCGGGTGTTGATCGCTACATCGTGACCGGCAAGACGGAGATCCAGGACTTCGATGGCGAAGGATCGGTCGAATTTGACGGCAAGAAACTCAGCCGCGGCTACAAAGATGGCACCTCCGTCTACTACACCGACAACGGCCAGGGCATCAAATACCTGTGGCTCGGTGATCGTCTCGAAGTGATCCGCAACGGCAGCGACGAACACCTCATCATCAAGAAGTGGAAGAACGGCGATCTCGGCATCACCCTCACAGATGACGAAGCCGACCCCAACAAACCGCCCAAGACCAAACAGGTTCCCGCCCGAACGGATCCCCTGGTTCTGGATCTTGACGGCGACGGCATCGAAACCATCGGCCCCGATGACCCGGCCAACACCGTCTACTTCGACCAGAAGGGCAACGGCGTCTCGCTTCGCACCGGCTGGGTGTTACCCGACGACGGCTTCCTCGCCCTGGATCGCAACGGCAACGGCAGGATCGACTCAGGCCAGGAGCTGTTCGGCGATTCCACTCCACTGTCCTTCGGGGGAACCGCCATCGATGGCTTCGATGCCCTCAACCAGGAGGACACCAACCGCGATGGCTGGGTCGATGCCCGCGACGCACGCTTCGGCGACCTGCGGATCTGGCGCGACCTGAACCAGAACGGCGTTTCCGAGGCGAACGAACTCGCCAGCCTGAGCGAGCTGGGTATCGCCGCCCTGCGGGTCACCAACACGGGCAACCGCCAGGCGCTCGCCAACGGTAACCAGGTGGCCGATCTCGGCACCTTCCTCTACGCCGATGGCCGCAGCGGCAGCTCGGCGGTGGTGGGCAGCACGGCCGACATCGACCTGGGCGTGGATCTCTCCAACCAGCAACTGCCGCCGGTGCCGATCGATCCGTCCGTGGCCGATCTGCCCACCCTGCAGGGCAGCGGCCGGGTCCGGGATCTGCACAGCGCCGCGTCCCTCTCCAGCGAACTGGCCACCCAGCTGGCCGCCTTCGGCAGCCTCGACCGCGCCGGCCAGCAGAACGCCATCGATGCCCTGCTCCACGCCTGGGCCCGCAGTTCCGACATGACCCCCCTGCGGGAACGGGGGGCGGCCCAGGGGTTTGCCGTGGTCTACGACCAGTTCGAGCGGCCCGGGCACTACTACTACGCCCGCCCCGGCGACCGGCCCTATCAGAGCTGGCAGGAAGGCAGCTCCGTCTTCACCGGTCAGCAGGGCTGGGTGCGGGGTGCCTTCGATCCCATCACCTGGGAGGCGTACGTCGACTACTTCGAATCACGCCTGTTCGTGATCGAGGCCATGAGCGGCGACTACTTCCACGTGCTCCCTGGTGAGGTATGGCCCACCGCTTCGCTGGAGGGCTCGCTGCGGCTCGATGCCAGCAGCGTCACCCCCACCGTTCACATCGTCTGGCGCGCCTCCCACCTCGGCCATGCCCTCCAGGGCCGCTATGAAGCCCTGCGCCAGCAGGTCTACGAGGAACTGGTGGCCCAGACACGCCTGGCGTCGGTGCTGGCGCCCCTGCAGGGGGAATCGGTGGATCAGGCCGGGGCCTTCTCCCAGATCGAATCCAGCCTGCGCAGCCGGGCCGCCATCGATCCGATCACCGCCATCGGGGATCTCATCGACCTGAACGCCTTCATCGCCCGCCGGTACGGCATCGACCGGCGCTGGCACGGGGCCGAACTGCTGGCCGACCTGGTGGCCGCCGCCGATCGCACCCCGGAGCTGATCGATCTGCTGCTCTCCTCCTCGGTGTACACCAGCGATGCCGGGGAGCCCAGGCTTTACGCCGGCTACAGCGCCGGCGGCTACACCCTGCTGCCCACTGATAACCGGCGAGCCCTGGTGGGCCAGAGCGCCGACGACAGCTTCGTGGGGACGGGCAGCGCCGACAACTTGTCCGGCCAGGACGGGAACGACCTGCTGCTGGGCCGGGGGGGCAACGACGTGCTGCGCGGCGACGGCGGCGACGACGTGCTGGAGGGCGGCAGCGGTGACGACCTGCTGCTGGGCGGCGCCGGCAACGACCTCTACCGCTTCTCACGCGGCGACGGCAGCGACACCATCGGCGACGGCGAGGGCAGCAACACCCTGCTGCTGGGACCGGGCATCAGCGCCGCCGACCTGGATTTCGAGCGCGACGGCACCGCCCTGATCGTGCGCCTGAGCCATGGCGCCGACCAGATCCGCGTGGCCGGGGCCTTCGGTGCCGACGGCTCCCTCCAGGCCGGCCTTGACGCCATCGAGTTCGCCGACGGCAGCCTGCTGGACTCCCTGGCCATCGCCGAGCGGCTGACCGCCGCTGACGGCCGCAGTGAGGCGATCAGCGGCACCCCCGGCGACGACGTCATCGATGCCGGCCTCGGCGACGACACCGTGCTGGGACTCGCCGGTGAGGACCAGATCAACGGCGGCGAGGGACGGGACGTCCTCGATGGCGGCAGCGGCGACGACACGCTGGCCGGCGGCGACGAGGGTGACCAGCTGCGCGGTGGCCTGGGCTACGACAGCCTGCTCGGCGGCGGCGGCCACGACAGCCTCGACGGCGGGGCCGGCGATGACCTGCTCGCCGGCGGCGCCGGCCGCGACACGCTCACCGGCGGCGCCGGCTACGACACCTACCGCTTCGAACTGGGGGATGGCATCGACGTCATCACCGATGCCGGCAGCTCGGGCTTCGAAGAGAGCCTCCAGTTCGGTGCCGGCATCCTGGCCGCCGACCTGCGGGCTGCCCGCGACGGTGATGCCCTGGTGCTGCAAGTGGGCGCCAGCGACGATCGACTGGTGCTGCAGGGCTGGTTCGCCGCCGATGCCGTGCCCCTCGCCCGCTTCCGCTTCGCCGATGGCACCGAGCTGACGGCCGATCAGGTGCGGGCCCGCCTGAGCGCCCCCTTCACGCCGGCCTCCACACGGGTGACTGGCACCCCCGACGATGACGAACGGCTTGAGGGGGGCCCCGACGGCGATCTCCTGGGCGGTGGCCTCGGCCGCGACACGCTGCTGGGCGGCGAAGGCGACGACACCCTCATCGGCGGGCCCGGGCGCGATCTCCTCGAGGGCGGCGCCGGCTCAGACCTCTACGACTTCGCCCGTGGCGATGGCAGCGACACGATCAGCAATGGCGACGGCTCCGTCACGATCGACCGCCTGCGCTTCGGTGCCGGCATCGCCCCGGAGGCGGTGATCGTCAGGCGCGAGGGCGACGACCTGCTGCTCCTGGTGGCGGCGGCAGGCCAGCCTGGAACGGCGGAGAGCAGCGGCGATCAATTGCGGGTGCTCGCCCACTTCGCCAGCGGCGGCGGCGGCCTCGATGGGGTGCTGTTCTCCGGCGGCGAGAGCTGGGACACCGCTGAGCTCCTGCGCCGCACCCAGCTAGCCACCCCCGGGCACGACCGGCTGCAGCTCGCTTCCACGGCCGACACGGTGGAAGGGGGGGCCGGCAGCGACACGATCGATGGGGGCGCCGGTGACGATCGGCTCTCGGGCGGCAGCTCGGCCGACAACCTCAGCGGCGACCAAGGCGATGACACCCTGATCGGCGGCAGTGAAGCCGACCGGCTCGACGGCGGCACGGAGGACGACCGGCTGGAGGGGGGCGACGACGACGACACCCTGATCGGTGGCACCGGCAACGACACGTTGCTCGGCCAGGCGGGTAACGACGACCTCCAGGGTGGCGAAGGCGACGACAGCGTCCTCTCCGGCGGCGGCAGCGACCGCGTCACGCTCGGCGCCGGGGCCGACACCCTGGTGGTGGACCTGCGCGACCAGTGGCTCAGGCTTGATGCCAGCGATCCGGACCAGCGGGAGACCGACGTGCTGCGCTTCGGGCCCGGCATCGCCTCGGCCGCCGTGCGCATCGACCGCAGCGGCAACGACCTCGTGCTGAGCGTTACCAGGGGGCCCGTGGTCACCGTGCTGGATCACTTCAGGGGCAGCGGCGACAGCGCCAGCACCCTGGAGCGGATCGCGTTCAGCGACGAACCGGGCACGGTCTGGACCGCCGCCGACGTGCGGGCCGCCATTCTCACCGCCACCTCCGGCAACGACAACCTGCACGGCTTCGATCCGGGGGAACGCATCGATGGACTCGCCGGCAACGACTTCATCGATGGCCATGGCGGCGATGACACCCTCATCGGCAACGGCGGCAACGACCAGCTCACCGGCGGCGACGGCGCCGACTCCTATCTCTTCAGCGGCAGCTGGGGGCAGGACCTGATCGACAACGGTGACAGCGTGGCGGGCCGGGACCGGATCCTGTTCGCCGCCGATGTCGACCCCGCCGACGTGGTGGTGCGCCGTTCCGGCGACGATCTGCTGCTGCTGCGGGGCCCCGACAGCCTGCGGGTGATGGGCCACTTCCGGGCCGAAGCCAGCACCGCGGCGGCCATCAGCAGCGTGGCGTTCGGCGATGCCGCCGGCACCGTCTGGGATCTGGCCACCCTGCGGCAGCAGGCCCTGCTCGGCACCCTGGGCGCCGATGCGATCACCGGCCATGCCGGTGACGACACCATCGAGGCTGGCGGCGGCAACGACCGGCTCCGGGCCGGCCCCGGCAACGACACCTACCGGTTCGGACCGGGCTTCGGCAGCGACCGCATCGAGAACGAGGATCCGGCCGCGGGCCGGATCGACACGATCCTTTTCGCCGCCGGCATCACCCCGGCCCAGGTGCGGGCCAGCCGTCGCGGCAACACGCTCTACCTGAGTGTCGGCAGCGACAGCCTCCAGGTGGACAACTTCTTCCTCGACGGCGCCGAGGGGTTCTGGCGGATTGATCGGGTGGCCTTCGAAGCCGAACCGGGCACCGTGTGGAGCTACCCGGAGATCGTGGCGCGGTCCGCAGGGGCCACGGCCGCCGCCGACGTGCTCACCGGCACGCAGGAGGCGGAAGCCCTCGCCGGGCTGGCAGGGGATGACACCCTGCTGGGCCTGGCCGGCAACGACACCCTCGCCGGCGATGCCGACAACGACCAGCTGCAGGGGGGCAACGGCGACGACACCCTGCTGGGCGGGGATGGCCATGATCTCCTCTACGGAGAGGCCGGCGCCGACCGGCTCGACGGAGGTCCCGGGGATGACGTGCTCGACGGTGGCGCCGGGCGAGACACGATCGTGTTCGGGCCCGGCTCGGGCAACGACACGATCTATGCGGCGTCGGAGAGCGATGTCGTCGACATGGGCAGCCTCAACCGCGCCCAGGTGCAGGTGCGGCGCTCCGGCAACGATCTCCAGCTGATCATCACCGCGAGCAGTGAAACCCTGACGGTCCTTGGCCAGTTCAGCGCTGCCCCGCGGGTCGATGAGATCCGCTTCGCCGACGCCGTTCTCGATGCCGCCGCCATCGCCGCCGCCCTGCGGAGTGCCTCCGGGGGAGACGACGCCCTCTTCGGTGGCCCGGGGGCCGACGACCTCGATGGCCTGGGCGGCAACGACAGCATCGACGGCCAGGGGGGCAACGACACCCTGCGGGGCGGCCCCGGCAACGACCTGCTGACCGGCGGCAGCGGTGACGACAGCTTCCGGTTCCTGGCCGGTGACGGCAACGACCTGATCGATGCCTACGACACGGGTGCCGGCAAACGCGACGTGATCGAACTGGGCGCCGGCATCACCCCGGACGCTGTGGCGGTGAGCCGCCTGAGCGGCCTGGGCTTCGACGATCTGCTGTTGACGCTGCCCGGCGGCGACAGCCTGCGGGTGCGCAACTTCTTCGTGGGCGATGGAGAGGGTCCGGCGGGTGTGCTGCAGGTGCGCTTCGCCGATGGCAGCATCTGGACGCCGGCCCTGCTGCGCGCCCGGGTGCTGGTCGGCAGCGCCGGCGTTGACGATCTGCGGGGCTTCAGCGGCGACGATGACCTGCGCGGTGGCGGCGGCGACGACACCCTCGCCGGCGGCACCGGCAGCGACACCTACCGCTACGAACGGGGCGACGGCGATGACACCATCAACAACGGGGACGACAGCCCCGGCCGGGTCGATGTGCTGGCCTTCGGGGCCGGCATCAGCCGCGGTGATCTGTCCCTGCGCCGTGTCGTCAGCAATGAGCTGGGCTTCCGCGGCACCCGCCTCGCCGATGACCTGCTGATCACCATCAGCGGCGGCGGCAGCGTGCGCGTCCACCACTTCTTCAGCGGCGATGGCCTGGGGGGCTGGCAGCTGGATCGGATCACCTTCGCCGATGGCAGCACGGCCCTCGACACGGCGGCGATGCTGGCCGCCGTACGGCAGGGCACCCCCGGCGATGACATTCTCCTGGGCACCGCCGCTGCGGACACCCTCGAAGGACTGGCCGGCAACGACACCCTCGACGGGGCCGCCGGCAATGACACCTACCGGTTTGCGCCGGGGTGGGGCCAGGATCTGATCCTGCAGAACGACCCCTCCACCACCAAGGTGGACACGGCGATCTTCGTGGGGATCACACGGGCGGAGGTGAGCTTCCGCCGCGACGCCACCGATCTGTTCGTGACCCTGATCGCCACCGGCGACAGCCTGCGGGTGGTCAACTTCTTCCTCGTCGACGACCAGAACGCCCGCCAGATCGACCGGTTCGAGTTCAGCGACCAGACGCTGACCCCCAGCCAGATCCGTGAGCTGCTGTTCGCCCCTACCGGCGGCAACGACCTGCTCTACGGCACGGCCAACTCCGAGACCATCGACGCCCTGGCCGGCAACGACACGGTGCTCGCTGCCGGCGGCAACGACCTCGTGCTGGGCCAGCAGGGCAACGACAGCCTGCAGGGCGGCGACGGGGCCGACACCCTTGACGGCGGCATCGACAACGACACGCTCATCGGCGGCGAGGGGAATGACAGCTTCCGCTTCGGCAATGGCCGCGGCGCCGATCTGGCGATCTCCAGTTCCAACCAGCCGGGCCTCGATCGCGTGCTGATCGATGCCGGGCTCACGGAGGCCCAGATCACCCTGCTGCGCACGGGCAACGACGTGCTCCTGTTCGCTCCCGATGGCAGCAGCCTGCGGCTGGCGGGCTTCCTGGCCCCAGGCCAGGTGGGGCGCCTGGGCAGCGTGGAGTTCGCCGGCGGCCCGGTCTGGAACACCGAGGAGATCCTCACCCGGGCCAGCCAGGGCAGCCCCGGGCCGGACAATTTCCTTGGCGACGACGGCGACAACGTCTTCTCCCTGCTGGGCGGCAATGACATCGCCTATGGAGGCAAGGGCAATGACAGCCTCGATGGCGGCGCCGACCAGGACGACCTCTTCGGCCAGGAGGGCAACGACACCCTCGATGGCGGCGTCGGTGACGGCGCCAGCGACGACCTCAGCGGCGGAGCGGGTGATGACACCTACCGCTTCGGGGCCGGCGACGGTGACGACGAGGTGAGGGAAAGCCTGAACGAAGGCAACGACCGCCTCCTGTTCAGGGCCGGCCTCACCCCCGCCGACCTGAGCTTCTCACGCGTCAACGGCGACGACCTGCAGATCCGCACCGCCGTCGGCGATCGCCTGCTGGTGAAGTTCTGGTTCTCCATCCAGGCCCGGGTGGAGCGCTTCGTCTTCGCCGACGGCACCACCTGGCTGGAGAACGACGTGCTGCAACGCCTCGGCGGAGGCACCGAGGGAGATGACCTGCTCACCGGCACCCTCGGCGACGACCTGATCAATGCCCTGGGGGGCCGCGACAGCGCCTTCGGACGGGCCGGTAACGACACCATCGATGGTGGCCCCGGCGGCGACGTCCAGCTGGATGGTGAGGAGGGCAACGACCTGGTCCGCGGCGGTGACGACCGCGACTACGTGGTGGGGGGAGCCGGCAACGACACCCTGTTCGGCGACGCCGGCGACGACGTCCTCCAGGCCGGCCAGGGCAACAGTGTCTCTCCGCTGGCCGGCAACGACAGCGACGTGCTCGACGGTGGCACCGGCAACGACGAACTGCGCGGCTATGGCTTCGGCGCCAACCCGCAGACCGGCGACACCCTCTACCGATTCGGCTCCGACTGGGGACTGGACACCATCAGCGAAACGGGGACCGCGGGGAGCACCGACACGATCGAGTTCTACGGCGGCACCACCCCGGCCGATCTGGTGCTGCGCTACGGCTACAGCGCCCAGTTCGATGCCAGCAGAGCCCTCACGATCAGCGACGGCACCAACCGGGTGACGGTCTTCAACCAGAGCGCGGGCCCGGTCAATGCGATCGAGCGCATCCGTTTTCTCGCGGCCGATGGCAGCGTGATCGACACCTGGGACGCTGCCCGCATCGCCAGCGAGGCACTGCTGGCCACCGGCGGCAACGACGCCATCGGCGGCACCACGGCCAATGAGTCACTGGTGGGCGGCGGCGGCAACGACACCCTGGTGGGCCTGGGGGGCAACGACAGCTTCGACGGCGGCACCGGGGACGACCTGCTGGTGGGAACCGGCGGCGCCGACACCTATGTGATCCGGGCCGGCTTCGGGCGTGACACGATCCGCGATCGCTTCGTGTCCGGGCAGCTCGCCAACACCCTCCGCTTCGAGGGCCTTGCCTCCAGCGCCTTCCGCTTCAACGTCCTGGGCAACCATCTGCAGGTCACGGATCGGACTGACCCCTCCAACCAGCTGACGGTGGAGAACTTCTTCGGCAGCGCAGGCGCAGGCCAACCCTTCACCCTTGAGTTCTCCGATGCCAGCTGGGGCTACGAGCAGGTGGCCGCGAACCTCTCGTCGGGCACCGATGGCGACGACGACATCGTGGGCACCAGCGCAGCCGATGCCCTCGACGGCCTGGGTGGCAACGACCGTCTCCGCGGCCAGAGCGGCAACGACACCCTCCACGGCAACGACGGCAACGACACGCTCGAAGGGAGCACAGGCGCCGATCAGCTGTTCGGGGATGCCGGCGACGACCAGATCTATGCCTCAGGGTCGACGATTCCGTTCGTCGACAACGACAACGACACCCTCGATGGCGGCACCGGCGACGACACCCTCAACGGCGGCGGCGGTGCCGACACCTTCCGGGTCGGGGCCGACGGTGGCTTCGACACGATCGTGATCTCCAGCCTGACCCAGGCCTTCGGCAGCTTCTTCACTGACGGCCCCGCCCACGACGACACCCTGCTGCTCAGTGGTGCCGCCCCGGCCGACGTGACCCTGGTGCGTTACAGCTACGCCGACGTACGGGTCTATGTGGCCGGCGGCCAGACGGTGGAGCTGGACAGTCAGCTCTATGGCACCAGGTACGAACTCGGATTCATCACCTTCGACGACGGCACCGTCTGGAACAGGGCCGAAATCGTGGCCCGCACCTTGCGAGCCACTGACCTGGATGACTGGGTCTATGGCACCGGCGCGGCGGAGGCCTTCGACGGCGGCATCGGTGACGACCGCATCGAGGGCAACACCGGCCTCGACACGCTGCGGGGTGGGGCGGGCAACGATCGCCTCTGGTCGAGCTACGAGAACACCTACAGCCAGGAAGCCGCTGGTCTGTATGGGGACGACGGCAACGACACGCTCGGCGGCGGCCAGCTGGCGGAGGGGGGGGATGGTGACGATGTGATCCTCCAGGCCATCGACCAGCGGGGCGGCACCGGCAATGACTGGCTCACCGGCAACGATGCAGCCACCACCTACCGCTTCTCCCTTGGCGACGGCAGCGACACCTTGCAGGATGACGGCTTCGCCGACAGCAGCCCAGCCGACCGCATCGTGTTCGGAACCGGGGTGGCGCGCAGCGACCTCCGGCTGAGGGCCAGCGGCAGCGACCTGCTGCTGAGCTACAGCGCCGCCGACAGCATCCGCATCCTCGATGCCCTGGCCGGCGGCAACAGGGGCACGGTGATCGAGCGACTGGAATTCGCCGATGGCAGCAGCGTGACCATGGCGGAGCTCCTCGCCGACCTCGGGACGGCCACCGACGATGACGACGTGCTCCTCGGCGCTGAGGGCGATGACAGCATCGACGGCCTGGGCGGCAACGATCTGATCCAGGGGGGCTTCGGCGACGACACCCTGATGGGCGGGGCCGGCAACGACACCCTCTTCGGCGGCGACGACAGTGACCTGCTCACCGGCGGCAGCGGCGATGACCTGCTCGACGGCGGGGCCAGTCATGACACCTACGTCTACGCCCCGGGCGACGGCAGCGACAGCCTGGTCGATGACAGCAACGACACCGATCGGCTGGAGCTGCGGGGCATTGAGGCCAACAGCGTGCAGCTGACCCGCAGCGGTGAGGATCTGGTGGTGCGACTGGTGGGGTCCGTCAGCGACAGGATCCTCGTCAGGGACTGGTTCCTCGGCAACGGCATCGACGAGATCCTGTTCCAGAACGTCCAGGGAGACACCTTCGACGTCTGGGACCGCACCGCCATTGCCGCCAACGTGGTGGATGACCTCGGCAACGGGGCCACCGAAGGCGACGACCTGCTGAACCTGGGCGACGCCAGCGACGGCTTCGATGCCCTGGGCGGCAACGACACCGTGTATGGCAACGGCGGCAACGACACCCTGATCGGCGGTGACGGCACGGACCAGCTGGATGGGGGCGACGACAACGACGTCCTCGACGGCAGCGGCGGCGGCTACGACGACCTCAATGGCGGGGCCGGCAACGACATCCTGATCAGCCTGCAGGGCGATGGCTTCTTCAACGGCAGCAACGGAGCCGACACCTATCGCATCGGCAGCGGCGATGGGTTCCGGTTCCTGATTGATCCCGTGGCCAACGAGCCCGGCGACGTGGTGGAACTCACCGCCGACATCGACCCGGCCAGCATCGGGATACGGGCCGATGGCAACGGGATCCAGCTCTTCTCCAGCACGAACATCAGCTGGGGCGTCACCCTCTGGGGGCTGCTCGATCCCGACATCGGGTTCTCTGCCAGTGGCACCGACGGGCCGATCGAGACCCTGCGCTTCCTGTTCGACAACACCACCCGAAGCGCCACGGATCTTCGTGCCTCCCTGCCGGTTGGCCAGTGGCAGACCGGCGACGGCAGCGACAACACCCTCACCGGCGATACCCAGCGCAACAGCCTCTGGGGCCTCGCCGGCAACGACACCATCACCGGTGGGGGCGACGGCGACTGGATCTACTCCGGCGCCGGCGATGACGACGTGGCCGGCAACGCCGGCGACGACCTGCTCGAGGACCGCAGCGGCGGTGCCGACACCTACCGCTGGCAGCGGGGCGACGGCACCGACTTCCTGGCCGACACCGGCGATGCCGGTGTCGGTGGCCCGATCGATCAGATCGTTCTCGGCGCCGGCATCACGCCGGCGGATGTGAGCTTCAGCCGCAACGGAAACACACTCGAGGTGATTGTTGCCCCCTCCAATCCCGGGGGCAGCGATGGCGGCGGGATCAACATTTTCAGCTGGTACGACGACAACAACGTGGGCGTGATTGAACGGCTCCAGTTCGCCAACGGCACCATCCTGAACGCCACCATCAATGGGTTCCTCTAGCGGCGCCGCGCAGCACCCTTATCGCACCGTCGCGCCGAAAGGCGCGCCTAACGCACCATCGCCGCCACGTTGCCGCCATCGACGGTGAGCACGGCGCCGGTGGTGCGCTCCATCAGCGCCAGGGCCACGAAGGCGTCGGCCACGTCACTGGCGCGCACCTCGGCCCCCAGCAGGTTGCCGGCCATGTAGAGCTCCTCGCTGAGGCCGCGGGCGGCGGAGCGCTCCCTGATCATGGTGTCGTCGAGCAGGCCGGAGCGGATGCGGTCGGCGTTGATGGCGTTCACCCGCACCCCCGCCTCGCCTTCCTCCAGGGCGTACTGGCGCACCAGGGCCAGCAGGGCCGCCTTGCTGATGCCGTAGGCGCCGAAGTTGGGGCCGGGATTCAGCGCCTGCTTGCTGACGTTGAACAGCAGCTGGCCCCCCAGCACTGGGCGGCCGCCGCCCTCGGGGCGGTCCTGGGCGCGGAACAGCGCCAGGGCCGCCTGGGCGACGTTCTGGTGGGCGAAGAAGTTGAGCTCAAAGCTGGCCCGCAGGTCGGCGTCGGCCAGGGTGGCCATCGGGCCGGTCCAGGCGGCACCGGCATTGCTCACCACGATGTCGAGGCCGCCGAAATGGGCCGCCACCGCCGCGACGGCGGCCCGCACCGCCGCCGGGTCGGTGACGTCACAGGCCGCGGCGAGGGCCCGCTTGCCGCAGGCAGCGGCCACCGCCGCCGCAGCCTCCTGGTCCAGATCGAGCACGGCCACCTCGGCCCCGGCGGCGGCGAAGGCCCGGGCGGTGGCGGCACCGATGGCGCCGGCGCCGCCCGTCACCAGCACCACCCGGCGGGCCAGGGGCTTCTCGGCCGCCTTGCCGAGCTTGGCCTGCTCCAGGCTCCAGTACTCCATGGCAAAGGTGTCGGCCTCGCCCACGGGCGCGAAGCGGCCGATGGCCTCGGCCGCCAGCAGGGTCTGGGCCCAGGCCTCGGCGATGTCGGCCACGGTGGCCGCCTCGGCGGCCGACTTGCCGATCCCCACCAGCCCCAGGCCCGGGATCGCCGCCACCCGCGGCAGGGGATCGAGCGCCTTCTTGGCGCCTCCGGCGGCGGCGTTCTGGCGCTGGAAGTAGGCGCGGTACTCGGCCGCGTAGGCCTCCAGGGCCTGCTCCAGCGCCTGGCCCCAGGCGGCCAGGGCCAGGCCGTCGCCGCCGGCCGGAAGCGGCGGCAGCACCAGGGGCCGGGCCTTGGTGCGGATCACGTGGTCGGGGGTGGCGACGCCGCGGGTCGCCCAGTCGGCCAGTCGGGCATCGTCGCTGACGGCGCGGGCCAGGGGCGTGTCGCGCAGCGCCAGGATCCATTGGGGACGGACGCCGGCGGCGACGGCGGCCCGGCCCAGGGCGCCCCGCAGCACCGGCAGCACC
>NZ_JAGQBM010000063.1:0-17797 GCF_024345635.1 Cyanobium sp. Lug-B | reverse complement strand
CGCTGCCCGAAGCGGCGAGCCGGGCAGGGAGCCCACCGGCGCCGACGCCTCCCCCGGGGCCGCCCCCCGGCGACCCGCCCCGACCCTCCGGAACGGGGCGAAGCGGCGGCTCCCGGCCGACGACACCGAGCGGGAGCTCTACACCGCCTTCCAGCAGCTGCTGCTCGAGGACGGGGACTGACCAGTACATCCGTACTAGAGTGAGGCCTGCCGCCCGGGGCCCGTGCCCGATCACCACCCCGATCCCCACCACCCCGCCATCCCTCCCGGCCCCGGGGTCGACCTCAACGCCCAGCTGAACCTCCACCCCGACCGCAGCCTGCTGCTGCGCGTCTGCGGCGACTCGATGGTCGGGGCCGGCATCCGCCACGGTGATCTGTTGGTCGTGGATCGGGGGGTCGCTCCCCGCTCCGGCCGCATCGTGGTGGCCCTGCTGGAGGGGGGGTTCACCCTCAAGCGCCTGGTCCGCCGGGGGCCGCACTGGTGGCTGGAGGCGGCCAACCCCGCCTACCCGCCCCTGGCCCTCGGCGGCAGCGACGACGACCGCCTCTGGGGCGTGGCCCTGCACGTGATCCGTTCGCTGCCGGGAGGCCGATGGCCCAGGCCACAGTCCTGATCGACGGCAACAACTTCTACGCTTCCTGCGAGGCGGCCCTCGATCCCGCCGTGATCGGCAAGCCCCTGGTGGTGCTCTCCAACAACGACGGCTGCATCGTCTCCCGCAGCGCCGAGGCCCGCGCCATGGGCATTCCCATGGGCACCCCCTGGTTCCAGGTGCGCCACGACCTGGAACGCCGCGGCGTGGTGGTGCGCAGTTCCAACTACGGCCTCTACGCCGACATGAGCCAGCGGCTGATGGCCAGCCTTGAGGCCTGGGTGGAGGAGCTGGAGGTCTATTCCATCGACGAGGCCTTCGGCCGCCTGCACCGCCCCCCCGGCGACGGCGACCTCACCGCCTGGGGGCGGGACCTGCGCCGCCAGGTGCGCCGCCAGCTGGGTCTGCCGGTGGCGGTGGGCATCGCCCCCACCAAGGTGCTGGCCAAGATCGCCAACCGCATCGCCAAGCGCGACCCCTCCCATGGCGGTGTGTTCGATCTGGGCCAGGCGGGGGATCCGGACCCCTGGCTCGAGACCATCGCCATCGAGGACGTCTGGGGCATCGGCCGCCAGCTGTCCCGCTGGTGCCGGCTGCGGGGCATCGCCAACGCCCGGGCCCTGCGCGACAGGCCGAGCGGCGAACTGCGGCATCGCTGCGGCGTTGTGGGGGTGCGTCTGCAGCAGGAGCTGCGCGGCCACAGCTGCCTGCCCCTGGTGGCGGTGCCGCCGGCGAAGCAGGAAACCTGCGTCAGCCGCAGCTTCAGCGAGCCGGTCACCAGCCTCGAGGGCCTGCGGCAGGCGATCGCCACCTACCTCAGCCGGGCCGGTGAGAAGCTGCGCCGCCAGGGGCAGCGGGCGGGCAGCGTCACGGTGTTCGTGCGCAGCAGCCCCTTCAACGGCACCCGCTTCTACGCCAACGCCGCCACCGCCCGTCTGCCGCTGCCCAGCAACGACACCGCCGTGCTGCTCGCCGCCGCCCTGCCCCTGGCCGAGCGGCTGTTCCGGCCCCACAAGCCACTGCAGAAGGCGGGGGTGCTGCTGCAGGATCTGCAGCCGGTGGAACTGCTGCAGCACCATCTGCTGGTGCCGCTGCCCCCCGAGCAGCAGCGGCGGCGCGAGGCCCTGATGGCCGCCATCGACGGCCTCAACCGCCGTTACGGCAGCGGCACGGTGCAGTGGGCCGCCTGCGGCCTGCGGCCCCGCTGGACGATGCGCCGCTCGCGCCTGTCGAGGGCGGCCACCACCCGCCTGAGCGATGTGCCGGTGGTGCGGGCCTGAGGCCCTCAGGGGCCGTCGAAGAGGCTGGCGACCTGGTCACGGCCGTTGCCCTTGGCCAGCGCGAGGGCCCGCTCGGCCCGCAGGATCAGCTCGGGGAAGCCGTGATCCTGGGGGGCCAGGCCGGTGAGGCCGCCACTGATGTGCAGGCGGAAGTCGGAATGGGTGTGCACGCCGGGCATGTGGGTGACGGCGGTGCGGAGGGCCTCCGCCAGGGCCATCGCCTGGTCGGCGGCGATGCCCACCAGCAGCAGGGCGAACGCTCCATCGCCGACGCGGGCGGCGAAGTCCTGCTCCTGCAGGAAGGTGCGGGCCAGCTGGACCAGATCGGCCAGCACCCGGTCACCGGCGGCGTGGCCCCAGCGGTTGTTGATCAGCCGCAGATTGTCGACATCGAAGAGCAGCAGCGACAGGGGTTGGTGGTCGCGGCGGGCACGGGCGAACTCCCGCTCGCCGATGGTCAGGAAGGTGTGGCGGGTGGGCAGGCCGGTGACCGGGCAGAGGTGGGCGAGACGCCGCAGCTCCAGCTCCCGCATGGCCAGCTGGGCCAGACGGTGCAGCAGCTCGCGCTGCTCCGGGCTGATGTCCCGGGGCTCCCGGTCGATGACGCAGAGCGTGCCGAGGTTGTGGCCCTCCGGCGTCTGCAGCGGCGCGCCGGCATAGAAGCGGATGTGGGGATCGGCGAAGACCAGGGGGTTGCTGCGGAAGCGCTCGTCGGCGCGGGCATCGGGCACCACCATCACCTCGTCATGGACGATGGCGTGGGCGCAGAAGGCCATCTCACGGGGGGTTTCGCGCACATCAAGCCCCCGGCTGGCCAGGAACCACTGCCGGTCGGCCTCCACCAGGGACAGGGCCACGATCGGGGTCCGGAAGAGGGCGGCGGTCAGGTCCAGGATCCGCTCGAAGTGCTCGTCGCTCTCGGCCGCGAGGAGGCCGTAGCGCTCCAGATCGCGGAGCCGCTGGTCCTCATCGGGGGGGACGGGAAAGGCCGGATATGACGCCATGGGACCTTGCCTCCACCAAAACTGTAGGCAGATCGGCTGGCGGCGAGCGAGTCCGGTGTCAGGCGGCCGGGGCCGTGAGGGTCTCCTCGTAGCCGGCGCGGCGGCCGTCATCCAGCTGATTCAGGTAGCGGCGTTCGGCGTAGTAGGCCTCCTGGAAGCGCAGGGCGTCGCCGTTGAGCGCGTCAAAGAGGTCATGGATGCGGGTCTCCATGTCGAGGCCGGCGCCGGCCGCCGGGGGGGCGACCGCCGGCGGGGGCGTGTCACGTTCCTCCTCCAGCAGCCGGGCGATGCACTGCTCGAGGGTCTGGAGGCGCTGGCTCGACCAGGCATCGAGCAGGTGACGGCAGCGGCGCAGCACCCGCTGGCGCTCCAGCGACGCCGTGGCCCCCCGCAGCTGCAGCGGTGGGTGGGCCAGGGCCAGCCGCTGCACCTCACTGGGCTCCAGCAGGGGGGTGAGGCGGCCCAGCAGGGCGCTCTGCTCCACCAGCAGCCGGTCGCCCAGCAGGCGGGGCAGGTCGAGGTCGGCCAGGTCCAGGCCGGGGTCGGTGCCCCGGTTGATGGCCTCGAGCCGGCCGGCCCCCAGGTTGTCCTCCTCCAGCTCACCGATGGCGGCCCAGAGCTGGCGGTGGTGCTGGAGGGCGAAATCATCGAGCTCCCGGCGCCGCAGCTCGGCGCGGATGACGCCGCGCCAGGCCGGGCAGTGCAGATAGAGGCGCAGGATCTCCGCCTCGGCCCGCTCCCGGTGGCCCACCTCCCCGGGCTGCTCCCATTTCGCCGAGCGGCCATGCCAGCGCTGGCCCTTGACCTGCTGGCGCAGGTCCTCCTCCAGCTGGATGGCCAGCCGGGCCTGGCCGCCCGAGAGGCGCTCCGCCACCTGCTGCAGGTAGTGGCTGCGCACGGCCGACTGGGGCAGCTTGCCCAGCAGCTGCACCAGTCCGGAGACGGCCTGCTGGAACTGGTCGGCGCGGGCCAGATCCTTGCCATCGAGCACCTGCTCGATCTGCCAGTCGAGCCAGAGGGGGGCCTGGTCCAGCAGGGAGCGGTACTCCCCCGGGCCGTGCTGCTGGAGGAACTCGTCGGGGTCCTTGCCGGCGGGCAGGTGCAGCACCCGCAGTTCCAGCTGGCCCTGCAGCGCCAGCTGCTCCACCTCGCCGATCGCCCGCTGGGCGGCGCGGATGCCCGCCCCGTCGCTGTCGAAGTTGAGGATCAGGCGCCGGCTGTCGCAGCAGCGGCACAGCTGGGTGATCTGGCTGGAGCTGAGGGCCGTGCCGAGGGCGGCCACCGCATTGGTGATGCCCGCGGCGTGCAGGGCGATGACGTCGAAGTAGCCCTCCACCACCACGGCCCGGTCGTCGCGACGGATGGCATCGGCGGCCCGATCCAGCCCGAACAGGTGCTTGCCCTTCTCGAACACCTCCGTTTCCGGGGAGTTGAGGTACTTCGGCTCGGCGCCGTCCAGCCCCCGGCCACCGAAGCCGATCACCCGCCCCTGGCGGTCGCGGATCGGCACCATCACCCGGTCGCGGAAGCGGTCGTAGAAGCCGCCGCCCCCCTTGCGGGCCACCACCAGGCCGGCCGCCTCCAGCAGGTCGGGGCCCAGGCCCTCCACCTGCTGCAGGTGCTGCAGCAGGCCGTCCCAGCCGGCCGGGGCATAGCCCAGCTGGAACGCCTCGAGGGTGGTCTCGCTGAGGCCGCGGGTCTGGCGCAGGTAGGTGAGGGCCGCCGCCCCCTCCGGTGCGCGCAGCTGGCCCTGGAACCAGCCCGCCGCCAGGGCCAGCACCCGGTGCAGCCGGTCGCGGCGGGAGAGCTGCTGGCGCAGGCGTTCCTGCTGGGGACCGTCAAGGGTTTCGACCGGCAGCTGGTACTTGCGGGCCAGATCCAGCACCACTTCGCTGAAGCTGGTGCGCTGCAGCTCCATCAGGAACTTGATGGCGTTGCCGCCGGCCCCGCAGGAGAAGCAGTAATAGAACTGCTTGGCGGGCGACACCGTCATCGACGGCGATTTGTCGTCGTGGAAGGGGCAGATCCCGACGAATTCACGGCCCTTCTTCTTGAGCACCACGTGCTCCCCCACCACGTCGACGATGTCGGCCCGCTCCTTGACGGCCTCGATCGTGCGGGGGTGGAGACGGGGAAGGTTCAAGGGTGCAGGCGCAAGGAGGACAGGCTCCGGAGGCAGGGGTGAAAGGGAAAGGGTGGTGGAACGGCTGCCGGCACCCCCCAGCGGTGGTGGTCGGGCTGGCGCCATTCTGGGGCCTGCCACCACCGCTGGAGATCGCCGGGTGAACCGAATGAGTTCTGCCGACGGCGGCGGCGCCCTCCCGGCCGGGGCCTGGATGGTGCTCAGTGCCCTCGCCTTCAGCCTGATGGTGGTGGGGGTCAAGCAGGTGGGCGAGCGCCTGCCCCTGGCCGAGGTGGTGCTGGCCCGGGCCCTGGTGAGCCTGGCCCTGAGCTACGCCATGGTGCGCCGGATCGGCGTGGATCCCTGGGGGCAGCGCCGGGGGCTGCTGGTGGTGCGGGGGCTGGTGGGCAGTGCCGCCCTGTTCTGCGTCTACGCCGCCGTGGTGCACCTGCCGCTGGCCGCCGCCACGGTGCTCCAGTACCTCTACCCCACCTTCACGGCGCTGCTGGCCTGGCTGCTGCTGGGCGAACGGCTGGGGCGGCGGGTGCTGGCCGCCATGGGGCTGGGCTGGCTGGGGGTGCTGCTGGTGGCCCGGCCCACGGCCGGCGCCCCCCTGCCCGCGACCTGGGTGCTGGTGGCGGTGGCCGGCGCCCTGCTGACCGCCGTGGCCTACGTGAGCGTGCGGCGCCTGGCGGAGAGCGAGCATCCGGCCGTGATCATCCTCTACTTCCCGCTCGTGGCCGTTCCCCTCAGCCTGCCGGCGGTGCTGCTGAATCCGGTGCTGCCCACACCGGCCGAGCTGCTCTGGCTGGTGGCGGTGGGGGTGTTCACCCAGCTGGGTCAGGTGGGTCTCACCCGGGCGCTCACCCAGCTGCCGGCGGCCCGGGCCACGGCCATCAGCTACGTGCAGGTGGGATTCGCCGCCCTCTGGGGCTGGTGGATCTTCGGGGAGCCCATCGATCTGCCGACGGCCGGCGGGGCGGGCCTGATCCTGGTCGCCACCCTGATCGCTCTGCGGCAGCCCCCCGGGGTGGCCGCCGCGATGGAACCGGCGCGGGAGCCGCCCGTACGATGACGCCGCCGGATTGGGTTCCTCCGCTGTACCCGCCACTCCCCATTGGGCTCCATGGCTGGCTGGCCACGGCGGAGGCCGGCCTGAGCCACAGCACCGGGATGAGCCTGCTGCGCCCGGCGATCGCTCCCAGTGTGGTGCCGTTGCCGCTGATGATGGTGACCGTCGGGGGCATCTTTCTCGGCACCCTGGCCATCAGCCGCTTCTCCCTGAAGATCGGCGTCCCGGCCATCCTCGGGGTGCTGCTGTTCGGGCTGCTGATCAACCCCTCGGTCACCCTGTTCAGCCAGGAGACGATCCTGCGGCTGCAGGCCCTGAGTCTGTCGATTCTGCTGTTCAACGCCGGCCTCGAGACCGACATCCGCTCGATCCGCGGCTTCCTCGAGTACGGCATCATCCTGGCGGTGGGCGGGGTGATCCTCTCCAGCCTGCTGCTGGGGGTGATCATCTGGGCCGTGGCCTCCCCCGATGCCGGCGGCGTCGAACTGGGCTTCCAGCAGATGCCGCTGGCGGTGGCCATGCTGATCGCCGCCTGTCTGGGCTCCACCGATGCGGGAGCCACCATGAATGTGCTGCAGTCACTGCAGAAGGCGATCCCGCCGAAGCTGGCGGCCCTGGTGCAGTTCGAATCGGCGGTGAATGATCCCACCGGCATTCTTTTCCTTGGCCTGGTGATCGGTCTGACGAGCGTCGATGGCGGCAGCAGTGGCCACGCCGTGGTGCTGGAGCAGCTGCAGACCTTCCTGCAGAAGATCGGCTCGGGCCTGCTCATCGGGGTGTGCGTGAGCTACATCGGCCGCTTCAGCCTCAACCGGCTGGTGCGGGATCCGAGCCAGCTGCTGATTCTTGGCATCTCCATCGGCCTGATCTCCTATGGCCTGGCGGAGCTGCTGGGGGGGTCCGGCTTCATCAGCGCCTATGTGGCCGGCCTGGTGCTCAGCAACCTTCCCTACAGCAACGAACGGATCACGCCGCAGGCCCTGCAGCAGACCCTGCTGCCGTTCAACACCATGACCGAGATCACCGTGTTCCTGATCTTCGGGCTCAGCGTCCACCCCCGGGCGCTGCTTCCCTCGGTGCCGGAGGGGATCATCGTCGCCATCGCCATGATGCTGGTGGCCCGACCGGTGAGCGTTCTGCTGCTGCAGCGGTTCTCCCCCTTCGATCGGCGCGAGTCCCTGCTGGTGTCCTGGTGCGGTCTGCGCGGTGCCGTTCCCCTCGCCCTCAGTTTCGTGATGGTGGAGGCCATCCCCCGGGTGCGGGGCATCGACCCGGCCAGCGTGCCCAGCCTGGTGAGGAACGCCGGCGGCATCGTCTTCTGCGTCGTGGTGATCAACCTGCTGGTGCAGGGGCTGACCCTGCCGCGGGTGATCCGCTGGCTGCGGCTCGGCGAAGCGGCTCCCTCAGCCCCGTGAGCGCCGGGGCAGGGGGAGGGGGTCGGTGATCCAGTCCTGGCGGCTGCCGTCGCTGCTGCCGCTGGGGCGGGCCAACCGCCAGCTCTCCCCCCTGGGGCCAGGCTGCAGGTAGAGCTCGAAGGGACTGTCGACGCGGATGACGTCCCCCGGCAACCGCCAGTCGAACCGGCCCGTGAGATGCAGGCCGCGGTCCGGCCCGATGGCCACCGCCTCCTGCCCATCGACCCGCACCCGACTCACCTCGGGCAGGCCGTCCGCCTGGAGATCGAGAGCCCGGGCGATGGCCCCCTGGGTGAGCTGGATCTGCAGCGTCAGGGCCTCGAGCAGCACCCCCCTGGGGGGCTGGCCCACCCGGCTGCAGCCCCCCAGGAGCAGCAGCATCGCCAGCAGCATCGCCAGCAGCACCCCCGGCACCGGGGCCGTCGGCGAGGGGAGGCGAGCCGGGGGGCTTGGCAGGAGGGGCAGCATGGGGGCTGACGCACGTCTCACCATGATCGGCTGGCTGCAGGGGCGACTGGCCGAACCATGGCAGCAGGCTCACCGATGCGGGGCGCTGCTGATCTGCCAGGGGGTGGGTTACGAGGTGCAGCTCACCCTGCGCCAGTGGCGCCGCCTGCCGGAAGAGGGCTGCGACCTGGGCCTCCACATCCACCACAGCATCCGCGACGACGGCTGGACCCTCTACGGCTTTCCCGATCGGCAGGAGCGGGACCTGTTCCGGGAGCTGGTGGCCGTGAGCGGCGTGGGCCCCCAGATGGCCCTTGGCCTGCTCGGGGCCCTGGAGGTGCCCGATCTGGTGCGCGCCATCGTCCACGCCGACCTGCGCAGCCTCTGCCTGGCTCCCGGGGTGGGCAAGCGCACGGCCGAACGGCTGTCGGTGGAGCTGCGGGCGCGCCTGCAGGAGCGCTTCGCCGGCCTGGTCGATCCCCTCGAGGACGACGGGGGCCCCGGTGAGACCCCCGACGGCGCCCCTTCGGCCCCCTGCCGTGAGGAGGTGCAGATCACCCTGGTGGCCCTCGGCTACGAGCCCCTGGAAATCCACCGGGCCCTGCGGGCCGTCGCCGCGGGGCTCGACGCCTCCGCCGGCGCCGACGACTGGATCCGGGAAAGTCTGCGCTGGCTGTCCCGCGCCGTGGCCTGAATCGGGCGGCTCCGAGGATGGGCCAACGGGCCGCACGTTAAGGTGTTGGTTTGCACCGTTCGGGCCCCGATCCGCCCATGCCGCTCACCACCACCCAGAAACAGGAACTGATCAATTCCCATCAGGCCCACGGCACCGACACCGGCTCGGTGGAAGTGCAGGTCGCGATGTTGAGCGAGCGGATCCAGCAACTCAGTGGCCACCTGCAGAAGAACATCCACGACTTCTCCTCCCGCCAGGGGTTGCTCAAGATGATCGGCCGCCGCAAGCGCCTGCTCGGCTACCTCCGCGCCCAGAGCGAGACCCGCTACGCCGAACTGATCAAGAAGCTCGGCATCCGCGGCTGAGGACGGTTCCATGGCCCGTCGGCCGAAGCCGAAATCCTTCGGGGCAGATCGTCCCGTACCGACGACCCCGGCCAGGGCGCCCCGCCAGCAGGTGATCCCGGATGCGGTGGCCAACCGCATGGTCCGTCGCATCGCCATTGCCACCGGCACCCCCACGCTGCTGGGCATGGGGGTGTTCGTCGCCAGCTACCTGCTGGTGAGCCGCGGTCTGCTCGATATCCCCCCCGGCCTCACCCTGGTGGGTTCCGGGGCCTTCTTCCTACTCGGCCTGCTGGGCCTGAGCTACGGGGTGCTCTCGGCCAGCTGGGAGCACGGCCCGGGCAGCCTGCTGGGCTTCGAGCAGATCGGCGTGAACATCGGCCGGGTGCGGGCCTCGGTGCGGGCCATGCGCCAGGGCACCTCGGGCTCCGGCTCAGGCAGCTCCCAGGGGTGAGCGCAGCCAGGCCCTGAAGTCGGCCGAGGCGAGGGTCTGCACGGCCGCCGACGCATCGGCGACGCAGAACTGGCCCCCCAGGCGCACGAAGCGCGTTTCGGCCTGGTGCTTCACCAGCGCCACCACCGGCACCTTGACCCCCGCCTCCTCCTGACCGGGGCGATGGCGGGTGAGGCATTCCCGCAAACGGTGCTGAACGGCGATGTCACCGGCCTGCTCGGGGGCCAGCTCCACCATCACCAGCTGCAGGTCCTCGATGCTGCGGCAGTCATCCACGAGCAGCTGCACCCGGTCGTCACGGCGGTCGACACCGGCCCAGAGCAGCAGGCGGGCATCCACCATCAGGTGGTCGGCCAGGCGGGCGTAGCTCTTGGGGAACACCACCGCCTCGCAGGAGCCGGTGAGGTCCTCCAGCTGCAGCACGGCCATGCGGTCCCCCTTGCGGGTGGTCACCTGGCGGATCTCGCTCACCATCACCACCACGCTCACCTTGGCCTTGTCGGCCATCTCCTCGAGGTTGGCCAGGCCGATCGGCGTCAGCAGCCGCACCTGGGACGCCAGCTGGCGCAGGGGGTGGTCGGAGATGTAGAAGCCCAGCAGCTCCTTCTCCAGCTTCAGCTTCTCGGTGGGGGGGTAGTCGGGCACGGGAGCGGCCCTGGGCGGGGCGGGGGCCTCCACGGCGGCGGCGCCCTCGGCAGCCCCCGAGCCGCCGCCGAACAGGTCGAACAGGTTGCCCTGGCCGCTGGCCCGGTCGCGGGCGCGGGAGCTGGCCCAGTCGAGCACCAGATCGAGGTCGGCCATCAGCTGGGCCCGGTTGGCCTTGGGTTCGAGGCCATCGAGGGCACCGCAGTGGATCAGGGACTCGATCGCCCGGCGGTTCAGCTGCTGGCCGGGAATCCGGTCGCAGAGGTCGGCGAGGTGCAGGAAGGGGCCACCGCTGGAACGGGCCTCGATCAGCTGGCGGATGGCGCCATCCCCTAGGTTGCGGACGGCGGAGAGGCCGAAGAGGATCTTCTTGCCCACGGGCGTGAAGTCGATGCCGGAGGCATTGACGTCCGGTGGCATCACCTCGATGCCCATGGCCTGGCAGTTGGCGATGTAGCGCTGCACCTTGTCGGTGGTGCCGGCGTTCACGGTGAGCAGGGCCGCCATGTAGGCCACCGGATGGTGGGCCTTGAGGTAGGCGGTCTGGTAGGTGACGGCGCCGTAGGCGGTGGAGTGGCTCTTGTTGAAGCAGTACTCGGCGAACAGGACCATCTGGTCGAACAGGGCATCGGCAATGGAAGCCTCGACGCCGCGTTCACTGGCGCCGGTGACGAACTGGTGGCGGTGTTTCTGCATCTCCGACACCTTCTTCTTGCCCATCGCCCGCCGTAGCAGATCGGCCTCACCGAGGGAATAGCCCGCCAGATCCTGGGCGATCCGCATGATCTGCTCCTGGTAGACCATGATCCCGTAGGTCTCCTTGAGGATCGGCTCCAGCTTGGCGTGGGCCACATCGATGGCCTCGCGGCCATGCTTGCGGTTGATGAACTTGGGGATCAGGCCCGCATCGAGGGGGCCGGGCCGGTAGAGGGCCAGGATCGAGGAGATGTCCTCCAGGGAGGAGGGTTTGAGATCACGGACGATCTGGCGCATGCCGCTGGATTCGAGCTGGAAGATGCCCTCCAGATCCCCCCGGGCCAGCAGGGCGTAGGTGCCCGGATCGTTGGCCGGCAGGGCGTCGGGATCGAGCCGTTCCCCCTCGGCCAGGGCCACCAGCTCGATCGTCTTCTCGATCATGGTGAGGTTCTTGAGGCCCAGGAAGTCCATCTTCAGCAGGCCCATCGCCTCGACGTCCTCCATGAAGTACTGGGTGATCACCTGGCCGTCGTTGTTGCGCTGCAGGGGCACCAGTTCGTCGAGGGGTTCGGCGGCGATCACCACACCGGCGGCATGGACACCGAAGGTCTTGTTGGTGCCCTCGATGCGGCGGGCCAGGTCGACCCAGTGGCGCACCTTGGGATCGTTCTCGTACTTTTCACGGAATTCCGGCACCGGCGACTCGGCGCCGATCATCTCGGCGAGCTTGGCGGGCTTGCCCCGGGCCACGGGAATCAGCTTGGCCAGCCGGTCGGCTTCTCCGTAGGGGATGTCGAGCACCCGGGCCACGTCCTTGAGCACCGCCTTGGAGGTCATGCGGTTGAAGGTGATGATCTGGGCCACCTTGTCCTCGCCGTAGCGCTGGGTCACGTACTCGATCACCTCACCGCGGCGCTCGATGCAGAAGTCGGTGTCGATGTCCGGCATCGACTTGCGTTCCGGGTTGAGGAAGCGCTCGAACAGCAGGCCGTGCTCCACCGGATCGATGTTGGTGATGCCGAGGGAATAGGCCACCAGGGAACCGGCGGCCGAACCCCGGCCCGGCCCCACCGGGATACCATTCTCGCGGGCGAACTTGATGTAATCCCACACCACCAGGAAGTAGGTGGGGAAGCCCATCTGCTCCATCACCTGCAGCTCGAAGGCCAGCCGCTCCCCGTAGGCCGGATCGATGGCGGCATCGGCCGCGATCCCAAGCCGGTCCCGCAGTCCCTGGTGGCTCACCTCGCTGAGGTAGCTCACCGGCGTGTGGCCCTCGGGGATCGGGAAGCGGGGCATCTGGTAGCGCCCGAGGATGTCGTAGTCCTCCACCTTCTCGGCCACCCGGGCGGTGGTGGCGATGGCGTCGGCGATCACCTCCGGCTCGAGGTGGTCGGCGAAGAGCCGGGCCATCTCCGCCTCGCTCTTGATGTATTCGGTGCCCGTGTAGCGCAGGCGCTTCTCGTCGCTGATCAGCTTGCCGGTAAGCACGCACAGCAGGGCGTCGTGGGCCTCGACGTCGTTGCTGGTGAGGTAGTGGGCGTCGTTGGTGGCGATCAGGGGGATGCCCAGCTCAGCGCCGATCCGGGCCATCTCGACGTTGACGATGCGGTCCTCGAGGCCGCCGTGGTCCTGGATCTCCAGGTAGAAGTCGTCGCCGAACACCTCCCGGTACCAGGCGGCCACCTCGCGGGCCACCTCCGGGCGACCGCGCAGGATCGCCTGGGGAATCTCACCGCCCAGACAGGCGGTGGCCACCATCAGACCTTCGCTGTACTGGCGCAGCAGGGCTTTATCGATGCAGGCCCGCGAGAAGATCCCCCGGCCGCGCATGCCGCGCAGGTGGCTGATGCTGGTGAGCTTGACCAGGTTGCGGTAGCCGACGGCATTCTTGGCCAGCACCACCAGGTGGTAGCGACGCTCCTTCTTCGGCTGCGGATCCTCGATCGAGCCGTTGATCACGTACATCTCGTTGCCGATGATCGGCTTGATGCCCGCCTTGGTGCAGAGCTTCAGCAGCTCGATGGCGCCGTACATCACCCCGTGGTCGGTCAGGGCCAGGGCCGGCATGCCCAGCTCCACGGCCCGCTGGACCATCGCCGGCAGCTGGGAGGCCCCGTCCAGCAGGCTGTAGTCGCTGTGGTTGTGGAGCGGAACGAAGGCCACGGCGTCGGTGGGTATGGCCACCACAGGATGGGGTCAGCCTACCGGGCACCACCAGATCTGGTGGTTCAGGCCAGGTCCGTAATGGCGCTGCGGGCCCGTCCGGGCCTGCAGGGGAGGGCCGGAGGGCGACTATCCGGCCGCCTGGAGGTTGGGGCAGGGCATCGCCCAGAGGGTCTGCAGCTTCAGAGCCTGGTCCGTGTTGCCCTTGGCTGCGAGCTGGTTCAGCGTCAGCTGAATCCGCTCGCAGTCGACCTGCTTTTCGAGTTTGGCGCGCTGGCTCCGGAGCTCCTGAAGCTCCCGTTCCGCCATCTGGCGCCGGGCCTGCTGCTGGCCATCGGCGGCCTGGAGACGGCTCGCCCCTGCGTCCATCTCCCTGAGCTGCAGCTGCAGGGCGGCCTCCCGCCGGGAGGCGGACTCCAATTCGTTCCTGAGGGCCAGCTCGCCTTCCATGCGCTGCATGGACTCCCGATTGGCCTGATCCTGGGCGGCCTGGACCCGGGCCTCGGCCTGGAGCCGCTGCTGGTGCTGGTTGTTGAGGATGGCGACGCCGGCCACCACCAATACCACGGCCGACAGCACGGCCAGCCAGGTCCTGTTCTGCCGATGGGAGAGGTTGTCCATGCCTGTCTCTAATCAGGCAACGAGGCAGCGTTGGCCGATCGATGCGGCGTGCGGCGGATCCGTGGCCGATGGGCTGCAGCCGCCTTCATGGACCCTCAGCCAACCATCCCTTCCCAGGGCTTTCTAGGGAGGCGGCCAGAGGCACGTGCCTGCATCCAGCACATCGGCATCATCCACGAACCGGACGACCGTTCCATCCTTGCGGATGGACTGAAAATCATCAATCAGCGCCCCGACGTTGGTATAGACATAGCGTCCCGCCGATTCTGGGGCGATCGCTTCGATCCACTGGGTTTCGAACTCCGATGGCCGGCCCCCTTCGACCCGCCTGATCTCGGTCACCTTCAACAGTTTCAAGGGGATCGGCGCGCCACGGCCCTGATAGAGAACGTAGGCGCTGGAATCGCTGGTGGAGCGAAGGCCGAACTGAAGTCTCTGAAGTGGTTGCACACCGATGGACCTCAGGCAGCGGACATTGTCCTGACCAGCCCGGACGGGAGAGGCCGCGGCGATCAGGAACAGCAGGACGGCCTGGAAGCCCTTCCTCTGGATCTCCCTGGCGGTTCGCACGATCAATCAGCCTCTTTCGATCGGTTTGGAGACGTGCTGGTGGGCGACCTTCCACTGCCCCTCACGCTTGCGCAGGCAGAACGTGATGCGGACGGTATCGCTGAAGGTCGCTCCGTCCGGGAGTGTTCCGCCGCACGCGAGCAGGCCAAAGGCATACCCCACATCCGCTCCCGCCTCGACAGTGAGATCCTCCAGGTCGAACACCACAGCACCCCGGGCGTCCGGCTGCCAGGACTCCCAGCTGTCCCGGTAGCGCGCCGCTGAGGTGTACCGCAGTGGCGACAGCACATCGAAGATCACCAGATCGTCCTGATGATGGGCGAGAACGTCGTCGTGCCGACCGTCGCGGGTGGCCTCGGCCCACCGATCCAGCACCTTTCGGATTGCCGCTTCGTCCGGGTTCATCGCCGGCGACACCCGATCGAGACCTCCACCTTAAGGGCGTGGCCGGTGGCCCCTTCGAGGGGACGTGTCCCTCCTGCTCAGGCCACCAGCGCCGCCGTGGGCCGGGAATCCATCACCCGAGCCGCCTGCTCGTACTGATGGGCCACCCGCAGCAGCTTGGACTCCTCCAGCACGCCGGTGATCAGCTGCAGGCCGATGGGCAGACCCTGGGCGTCGAAGCCGCAGGGCACGCTGATGGCCGGCAGGCCGGCCAGGTTGGCGGGGATGGTCAGCAGGTCGGCCAGATACATGGCCAGGGGATCGCCGGCGTGGGCGCCGCTGGGGAAGGCGGTGGTGGGGGAGGTGGGGGTCAGCAGCACGTCGACGGTCTCGAAGGCGCGGTCGAAATCGCGGCGGATGAGGGTACGCACCTGCTGGGCCTTGCGGTAGTAGGCATCCACGTAGCCGGCGGAGAGCGCATAGGTGCCGATGAGGATGCGGCGCTGCACCTCCTCGCCGAAGCCCTCGGCCCGGCTGCGGGCGGTCATCGCCGCCAGGCCGTCACTGCCGGGCTCGCCGGGGGCGGCCCGGAAGCCGTACTTGACGCCGTCGTAGCGGGCCAGGTTGGCGGACGCCTCCGAGGGGGCGATCACGTAGTAGGTGGCGATGCCGTCGTTGAAGCGGGGGCAGCTCACGTCCACGAGCTCACAGCCCAGGGCCTCCAGCTGGGCGGCGGCCGCCAGCACCGAGGCCTTCACCGCAGGGTCCAGGCCCTCCTGGTCAAAGCACTCACGGATCAGGCCCACCCGCAGCCCGGCGATGGGCTTCTCCAGATCGGCGGCGTAATCGGGCACCGGCGCCCGCAGACAGGTGGCATCGCGGGGATCCTCCCCGGCGATCACCTGCAGCAGCTCGGCGGCGTCGGCCACGCTGCTACTGAACGGTCCCACCTGGTCCAGTGAACTGGCGAAGGCCACCAGACCCCAGCGGCTCACCCGGCCGTAGGTGGGCTTGAGGCCCACCACCCCGCAGAAGCTGGCGGGCTGGCGGATCGAGCCGCCGGTGTCCGAACCCAGCGAACCGATGCATTCACCGGCGGCCACGGCGGCCGCACTGCCGCCGGAGCTGCCGCCGGGCACCCGATCCGGATTCCAGGGGTTGCGGCTGGCGCCGAAGGCCGAGGTCTCGGTGGAGCTGCCCATGGCGAACTCGTCGAGGTTGGTCTTGCCCAGCAGCACGGCGCCGGCCCGCCAGAGCCGCTCGGTCACCGTGGATTCGTAGGGGGGCACGAAGGTCTCCAGCATGCGGCTGGAGCAGGTCGTGCGGATGCCCTTGGTGCAGAGGTTGTCCTTGATGGCCAGGGGAATGCCGGCCAGGGGGGGCAGGGACTCACCGGCCGCCCGGGCCGCGTCGATCCGATCGGCATCGGCCCGCGCCCGCTCGGCGGTGACCTCCAGAAAGGCGTGCACGGTGGGATCCACCGCCGCGATGCGCGCCAGGTGGCGATCCGTGAGCTCCCGGGCCGACACCTCGCCCCGCCGAAGCTGCTCCCGCCATTCGGCGATGCCCATCCAACCGCTGACCAGCTGCGTTGGACGCTATCAGTCGGCCAGAATCAGTCGGCCAGATCCGGGGATTCGGTGAACGGCTCCCGGCGGCCGGTGCGCAGGCACTGGTGCTCCAGGGACGCCGGTGACTCCGCCCGCAGGTCGTCCAGGAAGGCGGGCAGGGCCTGCTCCAGCGTCCGCCGACGCACGAAGGGCCCGAACCAGTACACCGCATCGGGGGAGCGGGTTTCCACCCGCGCCCACCAGGCCAGGCCCAGCCCATTGGCGATGCCGCGCATGGGCCA
This sequence comes from Cyanobium sp. Lug-B, assembly GCF_024345635.1. Taxonomy (NCBI): domain Bacteria; kingdom Bacillati; phylum Cyanobacteriota; class Cyanophyceae; order Synechococcales; family Prochlorococcaceae; genus Cyanobium; species Cyanobium sp. Lug-B. Next base: position 1,454 of record NZ_JAGQBM010000063.1, on the reverse strand, counting down.
GAGCAGTGGGTTCATGGAGGGGAGGAGGAGGCGAGGTGGCCATTCTGGGGGGCGGCTGGGCCACCCCCGCCGGTGGCATCAGAGGCGGATGTCGCCGTCGAAGCCCGGCTGGGGCGATGCCAGGTATGGCAGGGGCTCCAGGGGGTTGGCCTGGGGCTCGGCGAGCGGCGCAGCCGTCGCTTCCGGCAGCACCGGGAGGTCTTCCGGGTCGGGTTCGGCGGCGGTCGGTTCGGCCAGCTCGGCGGCTACCGGTTCGGCCTGAGCCTCCTGGTGGCTCCAGGCTGGGTCGTTGTCACCATCGAGCTCCTCGTCGAGCTCCTCAGCCGCTGCTTCGTCCAGGAACGGGGCATCCAGTTCGGCCATGACCTCCGCGTCCGGGGCAGCTTCCACGTCCGGCATGGCCTCCGTCTCCGGCAGCACCACAGCTTCGGGCCGGGTCTCCGGCTCGGGGTCGGGGGGCGCCGGCATCGAGGGCCGCACGATCCTGGGGGCGGGGGCGGTGCCCGTCAGGCCCCGCATCCAGCCGCGGCGAGCGACTTCGTAGAGCAGCAGCGCCGTGGCCACCGAGGCGTTCAGGCTCGGCGTGGCACCGCGCAGGGGAATGCGCACCAGCTGGTCGCAGGAGCGGCGGGTGAGCAGCGACAGGCCGTCCCCCTCCGATCCGGTGACCACCACCAGGGGCCCCTCCAGGTCCACCTCCTCCAGGCTGACGGTGCCCTCCTCCGCCAGACCCACCACCCGATAGCCCTCCTGCTTGAGGGCGTCGAGGGAGCGGTTGAGGTTGACCACCCGGGCCACGGGCAGGTGCTCGAGGGCGCCGGCCGCCACCTTCGCCACCGAGCCGGTCAGGCCGGCATTGCGGCGCTGGGGCAGGACCATGCCATGGGCCCCCAGGGCTTCGGCGCTGCGGACGATGGCGCCGAGGTTGTGGGGGTCGGTGAGCCCGTCCACTGCGATCAGCAGGGGGGCCTCGCCGATGGTGCGGCAGCCCTCGATCAGGCTGGTCAGGTCGAGGGTCTCGGCGGCGGCGGGCTGCAGCACGATCCCCTGGTGCACGGCACCCCCTGTGAGCTGGCCCAGACGCGCCCAGGTCACTTCTTCCACGAGCACGCCGGAGGCCTTGGCCTCCCGCAGCAGCTGCAGGAACCGGGGGTTGAAGCGCATCTCAGGCGTGCACCACACCCGGTGGATCGGCCGGCCGCTCTCCAGGGTGGCCTGGGTCGTGTGGCGGCCCCAGATCAGGTCGGTGGGGGCGGAGGCGGCGAAGGCCTCCGCCGCGCCACGGAAATCGACATCGGAACCGTCGGACTCCGGCCGCTCGGGGCCGCTGCGGCCCTGGAAGGGGCGCGGAGCGCGGTCAGCGTCCCGGAACAGGGCCGGGCCGCGGCGGGCCGGCCCCGTCCGCGACGGGATGGGACGGCCGCTGGTCGGGCGTCCGGCGCCGGAGCGGCCGG
>NZ_JAGQBM010000062.1:0-18276 GCF_024345635.1 Cyanobium sp. Lug-B | reverse complement strand
GGAGCTGTCGCGGCGGGGGCCGCCACGGCGGGGGCGACCGCAGCAGGGGTCGCCGGGACCGTCACGCTGGCGGGCCCGGTCGGCGCCGTGCCGCTGGGAACGCCCGTGGTCGCAGGCGCCGGCGCTGGCACCGGTACTTCGGCGGCTCCTGTGGCCGTCACCGTGGCGGCCCCCCAGCCGGCCATCAGGAGCAGGGACAGGACCAGGGAGCGCGACATGGGTGGAACGGGATCGGAGGGACCGCGGCGGGGCGGTGCCGGTGGAGGTCAGTCGACCAGGCGAGGATCGACGACGGAAAGATAGCGATCTTCGCATTCCTTGATGATGCGAACCGCCTCGCCGCTGTCACGGAATCCGTTCACCTTGCAGGTGCCGGGCTTTTTCAGATCCTTGTAGTGCTCCCAGTAGTACTGGGTTTCCTTGAGCCAGTGCTCTCCGAGCTGGGTATAGCTGGTGATGTGGTCCATGCGCTTGTCGTCGGCCAGGACGGCGATCACCTTGTCGTCCACCTCGCCGCCATCGTCGAAGCACATGATGCCGATGATGCGCGCCTCCACCAGGCTGCCGGGCACCAGGGGCTCGGTGACGCCGACGATCTCGATGTCGAGGGGATCGCCGTCCTCGTCCCAGGTGCGGGGAATGCAGCCGTAGGCGAACGGGTAGGCGAGGGAGGAATAGCCCACCCGATCCAGCTTCAGGTGGCCGGTTTCGGTGATCAGCTCGTACTTGTTGATCGTGTTCGAGTTGAGCTCCACGATGGCGTTGAGCCGCAGCTCGGCCTCATCGGCGAAGGCCGGCAGCACATGCAGCAGGTTCAGCATGGTGCGGCTGGGGGCGTGGTCGATGTTCGCCATGGTGGGTGCTTTTCTGCGGCGGCATCTTAGGCATCGGGCCCCGGAAGGCCTGGCCTGACCGCCCCGGTCACCTTGCCCCGCTCAGCCCGCCCTGCTCAGCCCGCCCCGGTCAGCTGGCCGACCTTGGCGCGCAGGTAGGAGAGGAAGGGCCGGGCGCCCAGGGCCCGGCCCGTGACCCGCTCGACCAGTTCCTCGGCGTTCAGCGAGCGACCATGGGGCCAGATGTGGCTGGCGAGCCAGCCCTGCAGGGCGGCCGTCTCCCCCGCACCGATCAGCGTCTCGATGGAGCCGATCTCCCTTTCCAGGGCCTCCGAGATCTGGGCGCTGATCAGGTGGCCGAGGGCGTAGGAGGGGAAGTAGCCGAACAGCCCCTCCGCCCAGTGGATGTCCTGGAGGCAGCCCTCGGCGTCCGTGGCCGGCTGCAGCCCCAGCAGCTCCTTGATGCGCCGGTTCCAGGCGTCGGGAAGCTCCTCCACCGGCATCCCCTGCTCCAGCAGGGCCAGCTCCAGCTCAAAGCGCATGACGATGTGGAGGCTGTAACTCAACTCATCAGCCTCCACCCGGATCAGGCCCGGCCGCAGGGGATTGAGGGCCCGCCAGAAACCGAAGGCGCCGCCCCACGGGTCGGACCCCAGGCCCCGCTGGAAGCGGGGATGCCAGCGCTCGGCGAAGGCCCGGCTGCGGGCCACCCGGCATTCCCAGAACAGGGACTGGGATTCGTGCACCCCCATCGAGGTGGCCTCCCCCAGGGGCCAGGGGAAGTAGTGGTCGTCGCCGCGGGGCAGGCCCTGCTCGTAGAGAGAGTGGCCCCATTCATGGGCGGTGGCCAGGAAGGCCGAGAAGGGTTGGCCCTCCACCACCCGGGTCGTGATGCGGAAGTCCTGGGGCCCCACCGTGCAGGAGAAGGGGTGGGCGGATCGGGACCGCTGACAGCGGGCCGCGTCGTAGCCCCAGCTGTCCAGCAGTTCACTGCACAGCTGCTCCTGCAGGGGCTCCGGCACCGCATGGGGCTCCGCCGGGGCCGTGGCGGGCGCGGCCGCCACCGACTCCAGCAGCCCGGGCAGTTCCGCCGCCAGGGGGGCGAACAGCTCCGTCAGCCGGGCCTTGCTGATGTCGGGTTCGAACGGCTGGGCCAGGATCTCCCAGGGGCTGCGGGCCACGGGTTCGGCGTCCGCCAGCTGGCCGGCCTGCTCGCGGCGCAGCCGGATCAGCTCCCGCAGCGCCGGGGCGAAGCTGGTGAAGGCGTTGGCCGCCCTCGCCTCCTGCCAGACGGCGTTGCCGTGGGACTGGGCCCGGGCCAGGGCGGTGACCAGGGCTGGATCGAGGCAGCGCTGCCGGTTCAGCTCCAGCCGCAGCAGCTGCAGGTTGCGGCGCCGCTGGGGCGGGGCGGTGCCATCGAGCTCGGCTTCGGCGGCGGCCACCAGATCGGCGTAGGCGTCACTGCTCTGGCGCTCGTGCAGCTGGGCGGCCAGCAGGGCCAGCTGCTCGCCGCGCCACGGGGCCCCGGCGGCGGGCATCACCGTGTTCTGGTCGTAGTAAAGGGTGCTGCTGATCGAGCCCAGCAGGCGGGTCGTGTGCAGGTGCCGCTGGAGCTGGTCGAGGGCCGGAGCCGCTGCAGACATGGGATCGGTGGAGCCGGTGCCGCCATGCTGCCCCCACCGCGGCCCCGATGCGGATCGCACCACGGCTGTCCCGGCCGGCCGCCGGCGGCGCCATGGTGGAGGTCGACCCTTCCGGCGCCGGATCGATGCATCCCCCCTCCCCGGAGCAGGCCCTGGTGCTCGCGGCCATCGAACGGTTCATGGCTGACCCCGACCTGGCCCTGGAGGGGCAGCCCGCCGGCACCGGATCCGGCGATGTGCTCAGTGCGATCCTGCACGCCCTGGCCAGGGTGCTGCCGCTGGAGGAGATCGAACTGGCGGTGACGGGCCTGCTGACGGTCCACTGCGACCAGCTCGATGACGACACCCAGCTGGTGCTGGAGGCCCTGCTCACCGCCATCGAGCGCGACGACGACGAAATGGCCCTCGACAGTCTGCTGGCCAGTGAGGCCAGCCTGTTGGAGGCCAATGCCCTCGACGGCAATGACCTGCTGGTGTGGGATCCGACCGAAACCCCGCCCCTGCAGGAGATGGAGATCCTCGACGTGCTCGAGCGCTACCCCTGCCGCGGCGAGGGGGCCCGCTGGAGCTGCGACGACTTCGTGGCCCTGCTGGAGGGCAAGATCCTTCAGTGGCGCAAGACCATGGTGGCCCTGGACATCCTCCAGGAGCAGCCCGGCACCCGGCCCTCCGCCAGCACCATGGTGCTCCTGGTCCCGGAGGATCCCGCCGCCCCCATCGAGCAGCTGGAGGTCGGCGTCACCCTGCGTCCGCCGCCACCGGAGTCCAGTGGAGACGCATCGGCACACAGCCTTCCAGACTGACCTTCACGGGGCAGCGCTCGCCGGCGCTGATCAGCAGGTCGCGCTGGTCGGCCCCAAGGCCGTCGGGCAGATCGATCCAGGCCTCCAGCAGGGCGATGCGGCGCTCGCCGCTGCTGCTCATGCCCTTCTCCACGCGCACGCGGGCGCCCTCAAGGGGAATCCCATGGCGTTCGGCCACGATGCCCATCACCGTGAGCAGGCAGGTGGCCAGGGCCGTCGCCACCAGATCGGTGGGGGAGAACGCCTCCCCCTGGCCCTGGTTGTCCACGGGGGCATCGGTGATCAGCCGCGACCCCGACGGGATATGTTCCGCCGCGCAGCGCAGGGCTCCCTCGTAGCGGCAGGTGATCGTGGTCATGGCGGGCGGTGAACGTCCCACCAGGCTGGCAGGGGCCGTCGCCCTAGATTCGACCGTGTGATGCCCGGATCCTTGGCCCTCATCCTGCTGGTGGCGCCCCATCCGGCCGGGCCGTTGCCGGAGACCATCCGCCTGGCGGTCACGCCGGTGTTCCTCCTGGCCGGCATCAGCGGTCTGCTCGGGGTGATCACCACCCGGCTGGCCCGCATCGTCGATCGGGCCCGGCTGCTCAAGGAGCGGACCGGAGCCGCCACGGTGGCCCAGGAGCGGGAGCTTCAGGAGGAGCTGATGCTCCACCGCCGGCGGATGTTCATGGCCTCCAGGGCCTTCGCCTGCGCCACCACCAGCTTCCTGCTGGTGGCCACCGTGGTGGTGGTGCTGTTCGTCAGCACCCTGGCCACCATGGACGTGACGCCCCTGGTCGCCGTGCTGTTCGTGCTGGCGATGGGTTCGCTGATGACGGCGGTGGTGCTGCTGCTGCGCGAGGTGCAGCTGGGCAGCCTGGCCCTGCGGCGCTTCTAGGCGGGGGTGAGGCCGATCTCCTCCAGCAGTTGGCGCTGCTGGCGCGCCCCGACGAAGCGGTGGGCCGCCATGGCCCCGCTCACCGCCACCGGCGGCACGCCGATGCCAGGGAACACGCCCGCCCCGCAGAGCACCAGCCCTTCGACCGGGGTGGACCCGCCGGGGAAGGGTCCGGCGTTGGCGGGCCAGGCCGGGCCGTAGCTGCCCTGGTGGATGCGCAGGTAGTGGCGGTGGGTGAGGGGGGTGCCCTGCAGTTCCAGCACCCCCCCCCCCCGCCAGTCGGGCAACACCCGCTTGAGCGCCTCGCCGAAGACGGCGCAGCGTTCCCGCTTGAGGGCCTCGTAGGCGGCGCTGCCCCGCTCCAGCCCCTGCCACAGCTCCCAGGGTTCGTTGGCCGGGGTGTAGCCGTGCAGCACCTGGTGGCCCGGCGGCGCGCAGGACGGGTCGAGAAGGGAAGGCATCGAGAGCACCACCATGTTGCGTTCGGCGCCGATGCCCCGTTGCCAGTCGCCCACCCAGACGTGGTGGATGGGCAGGTGGTCGAGGTCGTCCCCCCGCAGGGCCAGGTGCCAGTGCAGGAAGCCGGCGCAGGCCGGCGTGGCCGCCTGGCGACGCCGCCAGCGGGACGGCACCGCTGCCTCGGGCAGCATGGCGAGCAGGTCCCAGGGGCTGGTGTTGGCGATCACCCCCAGGCCCGCCTCCAGGCGCTCCCCGTTGGCGAGGCGGACGCCCACCGCCCGGCCCTGCTCCACCAGGATCTCCTCCACCGCCGCGCCCGTGCGCAGCCGGCCGCCATGGCGCTCCATTCCGCGCACCAGGGCCGCCGCCACGGCCGCGCTGCCGCCGATGGGGTAGTCGAGGCAGGCCTCCGGCTCGAACCACTCCCCGAACAGGGTCGCCATGGCGGCGGCGCTGGTCTGGTCCATGGGCAACCCGGAGATCAGGAAGCAGAGCAGGTCGACCCAGTGCAGCAGGAACGGATCGCTGAGGTGGCGACGGGCGATCGGCCCGAAGGCGCCGCCCAGGGCCGCCAGCCGGCCGGCCTGGCCCAGCAGGCGCAGGGCGTTGCCGCCGCCGAGGGTGGTGGCCAGACCCGCCCCGGGCCGCAGGGCCAGCAGCGGCAGGGAGCGGGCCGCCTCGCAGCTGGGCCGCAGGGCCGTGAGGAAGCGGTCCCACTCGGCCGCCACCGCCGGGCCGCGGAGATCCCGCAGCAGGGCCAGAAAGGGGGCCTGGCCCACCCCCACCCGCAGGGACCCCTCGGGCAGCAGCAGCCCCCAGTCGCGGTAGGTGGCCACGGGCAGGGATTCCCCCACCGCCCGCAGCACCTGGGCCAGGGGATTGGTGCTGGGCCACTGGCCCAGGCCGCTCCAGAGCGATGGGCCGGATTCGAAGTGAAAGGGACCGCGCCGGAACCCGTGGGCCGCCCCACCGGGGGTGGTGTGGGCTTCGAGCACCAGCACCTCCAGCCCGTGACGGGCGGCGATGGCCCCGGCGCAGAGGCCGCCCAGACCGCTGCCCACAACGATCAGATCCACCTTGGAAGGCCCCCGGGGCCGCGCCGCAACCATGCTGTGGATGTGATTCTATTCAGATTCCTTTCGGATTGAAGCCAATCGGTGCTGCCGATCTCTGACTAGGATTTTTCGACAGATCCAAGGTTTTGCATTGTCGCAGGGTTTTTCCACCTCCACCCTGCCCGAGAGCTTTCCGGCGGTCCCGAACGCCACCCCGCCGGCGACGGGCGCCGGGATGGAGGAGAACGCAGCCCCGAGCGCACCTGAGGGGCCACCGGTTCGTCAGCCCATGCGGGGTGATTTCGAACTGAAGCCGTTCATGGACAGTTCGGATCTTCGGGCTTCCTGGCAGATCGCCAACACCGTCCTCCCCTATGCCGCCCTCTGGTGGGTCGCCGACTGGAGCCGTCAGCACGCGCCCCTGCTGCTGATTCCCACCCTGGGGCTGATGGTGCTGCTGCTGGCCCGCTGCTTCTCCCTGATGCATGACTGCGGCCACGACTCCCTGTTTCGCCACCGGCGGGCCAACCAGGTGTTCGGCTTCCTGCTCGGTGTGCTGAGCGCCATTCCCCAGTACCCCTGGTCGCGGGGCCATGCCTACCACCACCGCCACAACGGTGACTGGGAGAAGTATCAGGGCCCCTCGGCCCTGGTCACCACCGGTGCCTTCGCGGCCCTTCCGCCGGGTCAGAAGCGGGTCTACCGCTGGCTGCGCCACCCGCTGATGCTGTTCCCCGGCGGTTTCTTCTATCTGGTGATCAAGCCCCGCCTGGCTCTACTGCTGGGGCTGGGGGGATTCTTCCCCCATCTGGCGGCCTGCCTGCGCGCTCCGCAGCGGATGGGTCTGGGCCAGATTCTCACAAGCTACCGCTCCCGGCACTGGTACACCCAGGGGGAATTCCGCCACCTGCTGGCGAACAACATCGCCGTGATCGGCTCCTGGTGGCTGATGGCCCACTGGCTCGGCGCCGGAGTCTTCTGGTCGCTCTATGCCCCGGTCATGGCCTGTGCGGCGGCGATCTTCATCTGCATTTTCTTCGTGCAGCACAACTTCCCCGGCTCCTATGCCCATGCCACTGCCGGCTGGAGCGAGATGACGGGGGTGCTGGAGGGCACCAGCGACCTGGAGCTGCCGCCCCTCCTCAACTGGTTCTCCGCCGACATCGGCTGCCACGCCATCCACCACCTCTCCTCGAAGATCCCCAACTACCGGCTGCGGGCCTGCCAGGCGCGCAACGCCCACCTGCTGCAGGGCGTGCGGCGCCTGTCCCTGGCCGACATCCCCGGCTGTTTCAGCTACATCCTCTGGGACCCCCAGGCCTGCCGTCTGACCACCATTGAGGCGCTGGCCACTGCGCCGGGGGCTCCTGCTGCGGCCTGACCGCCCGTTCCCTGGCTAGGGAGGGGGGCCAACGAACCGGATCGGGGTGGAGAGAGGCATGCTGCGCCAGAGCCTGAGCCGTCTTCAGGTCGCCACCCGGGGGGAGGGCTTCGAGGACATCACCGTGGCAGTCAACGGCCTGATCGCCGCCAGCGGCCTGGTGCTCGGTACCGCCACCCTCGCCAGCCTGCACACGTCCTGCTCCCTGACGGTGAATGAGAACGCGGACCCCAGGGTGCTGGTGGATCTGGCCGCCTTTCTGCGGGCCCTGGTGCCCCCTGAGGGGGTGCGGCCCCTGAGCGGCCAGGGGGAGCGGCGCCCCTGGGTGCACGATGACGAAGGTCCCGATGACATGCCCGCCCACATCCGCACCGCCCTGACCTGCACCAGCCTGGTGCTGCCCTTTCAGTCCGGCCGGTTGCTGCTCGGCACCTGGCAGGCGGTGTATCTGTGGGAGCACCGCGCCCGACCCCACCACCGCAGCCTCAGCCTGCATCTGGTGGGCGAATGATCCTCTGCTCTCCACCTCCATGGCCGCCCAGCCCCTGACCCCCGCCCAGATCGCCGCCCTGCCCGGTGATCTGCCGCAATGGACGCTGCGGGAAGGCAAGTTGCACCGAGAGCTGCGCTTCGCCGATTTTTCCGCCGCCTTCGGCTTCATGACCCGGGTGGCCCTGGCGGCCGAATGCCTGGGTCACCACCCGGAGTGGTGCAACGTCTGGAACCGGGTGACGATCAACCTCACCACCCACGACACCGGCGGGCTGTCGGATCTGGATGTGGCCCTGGCCCAGCGGATCGATGCGTTGGTGGGCTGACCCGGGCCGGGTGGGCCGGCCCTGGCGGCGTGTCTAGCGTCCCTGGGTGCTGCCTCCGCCGCCTCCATGGGATTTCGCTACCTCGATCGGATCGCCAGCGAAGAGAACATCCACGCGTTTCTTGAACTCGCCGATCTGGCCGCCGGTGCGGGTGCATCGGCCCACAACGTCTTCCTGCTCTCCCATCGGCTGCGCCAGTCCCGTCCGATGCAGGTGTGCCGGGCGTTGCTGCAGCGGGACCCGGGCTCCAGGGCCCTGATCGAGCAGCGGCGGCTCAGCGGCCCCTACGACCCGGTCGCCCTGCGTGCGCTGCCGAAGGGAACCCTGGGCCACACCTACGTCACGGTGCTGGAGACGATGGGGTACGACATCAATTTCTTCCCCGCCCCTGAGTTCTACGCCAATCTCGAAACCGACGCCGATTACATCAACTACCGGGTCTACGCCACCCACGACATCCATCACATCGTCAGCGGCTTCAGTCTCGATACCTTCGGGGAACTCGGCGTCATCAGCATGAGCGTGGCCCAGTTCTCCCATCCCGGGCTGGCCTTCACCGATCTGATGGCCCTGCTGCTCAACTGGTTCCGCAACGACACCCCGATCGATGAACTGGCGACGCCGGCGGAGCAGGCCCGCACCGCCAGCTACGCCTTCGGCATGATCAGCAAGGGTCTGCACATCGGCGTCGAGGCCCAGCCGCTCTTCCCGGTGATCTGGGAGGAGCGGATGGGCCAGGACCTGGAGGAACTGCGGGCGGAACTGGGCATCGCGGCAGTGAAGGAGGGGACTTTCAGCTGGTACGCCAACCCCTCCCTCATGGCAGCCCTGGCAGCCTGAGCCCTCAGACCATCGCCGGCGCGGCTGGCTGGATCTCGGCCGGCTCGGCCTGGCGGAAGCGCAGCCGCTCCAGTTCCACATCCACCGCGATGGTGCTGCCGGCGGGGAAGGTGCCCGCCAGGATCGCCTTGGCGATCGGCGTCTCCAGTTCCCGCTGGATCGCCCGCTTCAGGGGCCGGGCGCCATACACCGGGTCGTAGCCGACGGCGGCCAGCCAGTCGAGGGCCTCGCCATCGACATGCAGGGCCAGCTTGCGCTCCTCGAGGCGTCGGGCCAGGCGCTGCACCTGCAGCGCCACGATCTGGCGAAGCTCCTCCTCCCGCAGGCTCCGGAAGATGATCGATTCGTCGAGGCGGTTGAGGAACTCCGGCCGGAAGTGGCCCCGCAGGGCCTCGTTGACCCGCTTCTCCATCTCGCCGTAGCGGGACGGATCGCCGGCCAGATCGAGGATCGAGGCGCTGCCGATGTTGCTGGTGAGGATCAGCACCGTGTTGGTGAAATCCACCGTGCGGCCCTGGCCATCGGTGACGCGGCCGTCATCGAGGATCTGCAGCATCACGTTGAACACATCGGGGTGTGCCTTCTCCACCTCGTCGAACAGGATCACGGCGTAGGGCCGCCGCCGCACCGCTTCGGTGAGCTGGCCGCCTTCCTCGTATCCCACATAGCCGGGAGGGGCTCCGATCAGGCGGGATACGGCGTGCTTCTCCATGTATTCGCTCATGTCGATGCGCACCAGCGCCTCCTCGCTGTCGAACAGCTGGGACGCCAGGGCCTTGGAGAGTTCGGTCTTGCCCACACCGGTGGGGCCGAGGAACAGGAAGCTGGCGATCGGGCGGTTGGGGTCGGAGAGCCCGGCCCGGGAGCGCTGGATGGCGTCGGCCACCGCCGTCACGGCCCGCTCCTGGCCGATCACGCGGGTGTGCAGCTCGTCCTCCAGATGCAGCAGCTTCTCCATCTCCGACTGCACCAGCTTGCTGACCGGAATCCCGGTCCACTTGGCGATCACCTCGGCGATGTCGTCCTCGGTGACCTCCTCGCGCAGCAGGTTCTTCTGGCCGGCATGGGCGCTCAGCTCGGCCTCCTTGGCGGCCAGCTTCTTGTTGAGTTCCGCCAGGGTGCCGTACTCCAGTTCGGCGGCCTTGTTGAGGTCGTAGTTCCGCTTGGCCTGCTCCACCTGCAGCTGCACCTGCTCGATCTCCTCCTTGATGGCGGAGAGTTCGTCGATCGAGCCCTTCTCCTTCTGCCACTGGGCGTTGAGGCTGCTCTGCTGCTCCGCCAGGTCGGCCAGTTCCTTCTCCAGCCGCTCCAGGCGATCCTTGCTGGCGGGATCCGATTCCCGGCCCAGGGAGAGCTTCTCCATTTCCAGCTGCAGGATGCGGCGGTCGAGCTCGTCGATCTCCTCCGGTTTGGAGGTGATCTCCATCTTCAGGCGCGCCGCCGATTCATCCATCAGGTCGATGGCCTTGTCGGGCAAGAAGCGATCGGCGATGTAGCGGCTGCTGAGCACGGCCGCTGCCACCAGGGCGTTGTCGGCGATGCGCACGCCGTGGTGCACCTCATAGCGCTCCTTGAGCCCCCGCAGGATCGAGATCGTGTCCTCCACGGTGGGCTGGTCGACGAACACCTGCTGGAAACGGCGCTCCAGGGCGGGATCCTTCTCGATGTGCTGGCGGTGCTCATCGAGGGTGGTGGCGCCGATGCAGCGCAGCTCACCGCGGGCCAGCATCGGTTTGAGCAGGTTGCTGGCGTCCATGGCCCCGCCGCTGGCGCCGGCCCCCACCACGGTGTGGATCTCGTCGATGAACAGGACGATCTGGCCTTCGCTGGAGGTGACCTCCTTGAGCACGGCCTTGAGGCGCTCCTCGAACTCGCCGCGGTACTTGGCGCCGGCGATCAGGGCGCCCATGTCGAGGGCGATCAGCTGGCGGTTCTGCAGGGCGGTGGGGACGTCGCCGTTGACGATTCTCTGGGCCAGCCCCTCGACGATGGCGGTCTTGCCGACGCCGGGTTCACCGATCAGCACCGGGTTGTTCTTGGTGCGGCGCGAGAGGATCTGCACGGTGCGGCGGATCTCCTCGTCGCGGCCGATCACCGGATCGAGCTTGCCCTCCCGGGCGGCGGCGGTGAGATCACGGCCGTACTTCTCAAGGGATTCATAGGTGCCCTCCGGGTTCTGGTCGGTCACGCGTCGGCTGCCCCGCACGGCCATGACAGCCTCGCGCAGCCGGCGCTCATCGGTGCCGGCCTGGGAGAGCAGCTGGCGGCCGCAGCGGTCATCGCCGGCCAGGGCCAGCACCAGGTGCTCGACGGCGATGTAGCTGTCCTGGAACTCCTTCCTGAGGGCGTCGGCGCGGTCGAGGACGGCGTTCAGCCCCTTGCCCAGGTAGACATTCTCAGGGGCGGCGGCCAGGCTGGGCTGGGCGGTGATGAAGGCCTCCAGCTTCTGGCTCAGCACCCCCAGGTCCACGCCGGCCTTCTCCAGGATCCGGCTGGCCAGGTCCTGCTGGGCCAGCAGGGCGGCGAAGAGGTGTTCGCTGTCCATCTGCTGCTGGCGCTTCTGCTGGGCCAGCTGCTGGGAGGCCACGACGGCGCCCCAGGCCTTCTCGGTGAACAGGTCGGCGGTGGGATGCATGGATGACGTTCTCCCTGCGGGCGGTGACTGAAGCCAACGTATGAATGCCGTCGGGATCGGCCGAGTGGGAGGACCGAACCGCGGCGTTCGGCCCTCCTCCCCGGTGGTGGGCGGGCCGTACCGCCGGGTGGGGCGAACCGTCCCGCGGGGGGGGCTCAGGCGCTCAGGGCCCCCCCAGATCGGGCATGGGCACCTGGAAGCCGCGCTGCTGGCCACACAGCTGGGCAGGGCAGCCGTCCGGTCCGTAGAGCGCGTCGGCCGCCGAGAGACAGCCCATGCCGTTCTTCTGGGCCACCTGGGACGGATGGATCCGCAACGGCTGCAGCACGGCCTCGCTTCTGGGCACCACCAGCCGGCAGGGGGGAGGCGACAGACCGGGCCTGGCCTCGATGGCGAGGGGCTGGTTGGGGGTCTGCCCCTGGGCCAGGGCCGGCGTGGCGAAGGGCACCACGATGGCGGTCATCAGGGCCAGGGGCACCCCTGCCGAAGACAGGCCCCCCAGCAGGCCCGGCCGCAGCCCGGCAGAGGTGGGGATCGCCATGATGGGAGCTCGGCTGCGTCCCATTCTCGCCTCTGCAGCCCTTCCGTCTCCGATGTCCTCTCCCGCCGACGACCAGGCCCTGGTGGCCGACCTGGCCAGGGCCTCCCTCACCCTGGGCGGGGCCGGGGAGCCGGAACGGGACTGCTGGCGGGTGGTGCATCGCCACGTCCACGGGATGCTGCCGAGCGAGTACGACATCCGGGATGTTCCCGAGGAGCTCTACCTGGCGGTGCTGGCCGCCCGCCGCGCGCTGGACTGAGCCATGAAAAAAGCCCCGGGATCGCCGGGGCTTCGCAGGAAGACTGAAGGGGCCTGGGCCGGTTGGCTGGACCCGGTTGACCGGTTGGGTCGACCTGGACTGGATCAGGCCCAGCCCTTGGCGGCCATGTCCTCGACGTAGGCGGCCACGTCGGCGATGTCGCCGTCGCTGAGCTTGCCGCCGAAGGCGGGCATGGCGTTCTTGCCGTTGGTCACCTGGTAGGCGATGGCGGCCTCGTGGCCGGCGTCGTAGTTGGCCAGGTAGGAGGCCAGGGCATCGGCCTTGAGGGTGCGCTCGGCGTTCACCACGTTGCCGCCGCCCATGTGGCAGGCGGCGCAGTTGGCGGAGAAGATCTGGCCACCGTGGGCCACATCGGCGGCGAAGCTCGGGGTGGCACCCAGCACCAGCGCCAGGCAGAGAGCGAAGAGGGAAAGGAGACGACGCATGGGAGGGCGCGAAGGGGGGTGCCGAAAAGCACTGGCAACCGGCATAAATTAGGCAATGGCCGTGTCCCGGTGGGGCGTCCCGACAGATTCGCAACAATTCATGGCGGCCTGCCGGCGGGCGGCTGAGGGCCGGCTCAGGGGCGGCGGCCTGCCCCGATTCGGCCCCGGTGGGGCACCCCCGCTGTCTCCAGCACCGCGTCGAGGCTGGGGGCGAAGCTCACCAGGCCGAAGCGTTCGGGCGGACTGACGGGCTGGTGCACGAAGTGGCGCTGGCGGATCGAGAAACGGTCCCAGGCGTTCACTTCGATGCGCAGCAGCTTGATCAGCCCCTCGATCAGCCAGCCGCGCAGGTCGATCCCCACCGGCGGCACCCACACCCGCCGCCAGCGGCACAGGGCGGCCACGGCACCGTTGATCGTGATCGGCGCCTGGCCCAGCACCAGCCGCCGCACCGGGCCCTGGTCCGGCTCGGGATTGGGGCCGTGGGGGGTGGTGGCCAGGTGGGCGCAGACGGTGGCGATGTCGGCGGCGTGGATGAAGTGGAAGCTGGCGTCGGTGCGCAGCCAGCGGGCCAGCCACAGCCAGCCCAGGGCCTCCTTCAGCCCGGCGGTGAGGTAGCTGGTGGGGTGATGGTCGGCGCCGCCCACCGCGCCACCGAACACCAGGGTGGGGAACACGGCCACGATGCGTTCGGCCAGGGGATGGCGCTCCAGGTCCTGCAGGCAGGTGGCCTTGGTCTGGATGTACTCGGTGCCGTAGGCCATCGCTTCCGGGAGCAGCTGCAGCCGGCGGTCGAGGATGCTCGCGGTGGAGAAGTAGATCACCTGCTGCAGGCGATCCGGGTCGGTGAGCCGCAGCAGCTCCTTCACGGCCACCACGTTCACCGCCTGGGCCCGCTCGGGATCCCCCCAGGCGGTGGCGGTGTGGATGATCCGGTCGGCGCTGGCGATGGCGGCGGCATGGGGGCCCAGCTCGCGCAGATCGCCCACCAGCAGGGTGATGCGCGGGTGGTCGGCGGGGACGGCGCTCAGCTTGGAGGGATCCCGCAGCAGCAGCAGCAGGTGGGCGTCGCTGTTGGCCAGCAGGTTTTCAGCGATGTACTGGCCGACGCAGCCGCTGGCGCCGGTGATCAGGATCCGCTGGGGCCCGGAGGTGGGGGCGCTCAAACAGCGGCCCCCAGCAGCTCGTTGACGGCCTTGCCGGTCTCGAAGAAGACGCGGGCGTTGTCCTCCGGGGTGCCGGGCAGGATGCCGTGGCCCAGGTTGAGGATGTGGCGGCGGCCGCGGGCCTTGCGCACCGTGTCGAGGATCCGCTCACGGATCGCCTCGGGGGTGCCGAACAGCAGGCCGGGATCCACGTTGCCCTGCACGCCCAGGTGCTGGGGCAGGCGGGCGCAGCCATCGGCCATGTCCACGGTCCAGTCGAGGGAGATGAAGTCCACCCCGGTGGAGGCCATGCGCTCCAGCACGCCGGCGCTGCCGGAGATGTAGAGGATCAGGGGGGTGTCGGGGTGGGTGGCCTTCACCTGGTCGATGACCCGCTTCTGGTAGGGGGCCGCAAACACGTCGTAGTCGATCGGGCTCAGCTGGCCCGCCCAGGAGTCGAACAGCTGCACCATCTGGGCACCGCTGTCGATCTGGTAGCGCACATAGGTGGCGATCGAATCGGCCAGGTGCCCCAGCAGCCGGTGCAGCAGGGCGGGCTCCTGGAAGGCCATCGCCTTGATCACCGAATAGGTCTTGGAGCTCTTGCCCTCCACCGCATAGGCGGCGAGGGTCCAGGGGGCGCCGACGAAGCCGAGCACCGCCGCCGCGTTGCCCACGTCGGCCCGCAGCCGCCCCAGCACCTCGCCCACGAAGGGCAGGGCTTCGGCCGGATCCAGGGGCCGCAGGGCATCCACCTGGGCCTGGCTGCGGATGGCGGGCTCGATGATCGGCCCCCGGCTCTCGATGATGTCGAAGTCGATCCCCATGCCCGGCAGGGGCGTGAGGATGTCGGAGAAGAGGATCACGCCGTCGGGACGGAAGGCGTGGAAGGGCTGCATCGAGATCTCGTAGGAGAGATCGGGGTTCTCGGAGCGCTCGCGGAAACCGGGATGGCGGTCACGCAGGTCGCGGTACACCTTCATGTAGCGGCCCGCCTGGCGCATCATCCAGACCGGAGGCCGCTCCACCTGCTCACCTCGGGCGGCGCGCAGCAGCAGGGGGGCGGATTCGCTCATGGGGCCTGTCGGAAGGTCAACGGCGAAACCTAACCGAGCACCCCCGGCCTCCGGCCGCTCCTGTCACCAGTCGTGGCATGGGCGGCCCCGAGGGGCGGTCAGCCCTCGCCGATGGCCGGCCGCTGCAGGCTGCGGGACTCGTCCAGCCGGAACACCACCACGCTCAGGGGCGGCAGGCAGAGCTCCAGGGAGTTCTCGTAGTCGTGGATGGCCCAGGCATCGGTGAAGCGGCCGCCCAGGTTGCCGAGGTTGCTGCCGCCGTAGCGGCTGCTGTCGGTGTTGAAGACCTCGGCGTAGAAGCCTTCCAGGGGGACGCCCACCCGGTAGTGGGAGTGGCTCTGGGGGGTGAAGTTGGCCACCACCACCACCCAGCGGCCGCTGCCGCTGTCGCGGCGCATGAAGCTGATCACCGAATGGCGGTTGTCGTTGCAGTCGATCCACTGGAAGCCGTACTGATCGAAGTCGTCGCCCCAGAGGGCCGGCTCCGACCTGTAGAAGACGTTGAGGTCGTCCACCAGGTTGAGCAGGCCCTTGTGGGCCTCGTACTGGAGCAGTTCCCACTGCAGATCGCCCCAGACGTTCCATTCGGCCCGCTGGCCGAACTCCATCCCCATGAAGATCGTCTTCTTGCCCGGGTGGGTCCACATGTAGGCCAGCAGGGCGCGCACATTGGCGAACTTCTGCCAGTCGTCGCCCGGCATCTTGTGGAGCAGGTTGCTCTTGCCGTGCACCACCTCATCGTGGCTGAGGGCCAGCATGAAGTTCTCGGTGAAGGCGTACCAGATCGAGAAGGTGACATGGTTCTGGTGGAACTGGCGGAACCAGGGATCCAGCTCGAAGTAATCGAGCATGTCGTGCATCCAGCCCATGTTCCACTTGAGGTTGAACCCCAGGCCGCCCATGTCGGTGGGCTGGGTCACCATCGGCCAGGTGGTGGATTCCTCGGCGATCGAGAGGGCGCCTGGGAAGTGCTGGAACAGCACGTGGTTGGCCTGCTGCAGGAAGCGCACCGCCTCCAGGTTCTCCCGCCCGCCGTGCTCGTTGGGCAGCCATTCCCCATCCGGACGCAGGTAGTCGCGGTAGAGCATCGAGGCGACGGCATCGACGCGGATACCGTCGATGTGGAACTCCTCGAACCAGTAGATGAGGTTGGCGACGAGGAAGTTGCGCACCTCGTTGCGGCTGTAGTTGAAGATCAGCGTGCCCCACTCCTTGTGCTCACCGATGCGGGGATCGGCGTGCTCGTAGAGGTGGGCGCCATCGAAGAAGGCCAGGCCGTGGCCGTCCTTGGGGAAGTGGCCGGGCACCCAGTCGAGGATCACGCCGATGCCTTCGGCGTGGCAGCGGTCGACGAAGGCCCGGAACTCGTCCGGGCTGCCGAAGCGGCTGGTGGGGGCGTACCAGCCCGTGACCTGGTACCCCCAGGAGCCGTCGAAGGGATGCTCGGAGACCGGCATCAGCTCGATGTGGGTGAAGCCGCGGGCCTTGACGTAGGGAATGACCTTGTCGGCCAGTTCCGGGTAGGTCATCAGCCGGGCGCCGGGCTTCAGATCGGCGGCGGGCACCGGGGGACGGGGGCGGCCGTCGGCTTCGATGAAGGGCTGGTCGGCGGCGGCATGCATCCAGCTGCCCAGGTGCATCTCATACACCGCGATCGGCTGGGGCAGGGGATCGCGGCCGTCCCGCTCCTCGATCCAGGCGCTGTCGTTCCACGGGTAGCGGCCCAGTTCGGCCACCACCGAACCGGTGTTGGGCCGGATCTCGTGGCGGAAGCCGTAGGGGTCGGCCTTCTGATAGCAGTGGCCGTTCTGGGCCCGCACTTCGTACTTGTAGATCTGGCCGGCGCCCAGGCCGGGGATGAACAGTTCCCAGATCCCCCCGAGACGCTGCTGCATGGGGTGATGGCGGCCGTCCCAGCCGTTGAAATCACCCAGCAGGGCGACGCTGCGGGCATTGGGGGCCCACAGGCAGAACTGCACCCCGGCGACGCCGTCGCGCTCGATGACGTGGGCCCCCATGCGCCGCCAGATGTGGTGGTGATTCCCTTCGGCGAACAGGTGGCGGTCCAGTTCCCCCATCCACTCGTGGCGGAACGCCCAGGGGTCGTGCTGCTCGTGCTCGATGCCGCCGCGGCTCACATGGACGCGGTAGCCGCAGCCGGGGTCGGCGTCGACGCGGGCCTCGAAGATCCAGGGGTGGTGCGGGTTGGCCATGGCCAGCCGCTCGCTGCCCTGAAGCAGATCCACCGTGGAGGCGTCCGGCATCCAGACCCGCACCGCCCAGCCGCCATCCTCGAGGGGCTGGGGCCCAAGCACGGAGAAGGGATGGTCATGGCGGCATTCCGCCAGCCGGCGGGCATCCTCAACCATCCATTCGAGGCTGGGCAGGGCCATGGAAGAGGGGGCGTGCATGCGCCGGGAGCTTACGTCGGTGGGAGGGCCGACTCAGCGTGGCGGGGAGGGAGGGGCCGGATCGGTGGGGAAATCCACGCCGATGATCCGGTTGTCCGAATCCAGGGTGACGAAGAGGTTGTCGGTGAGGCGGTTGAATTCGGTGTTGACGATCACCAGACGCATCTCCGGCGTACTCTCGGCCCGGTTGATGCGTTTCACCCGGACGAAGTTGCCGGTGATGCGCTGCAGGTTGAGCCATTTCTGCTGCAGCTGACCCTGGGGGATCTGCTCCTGCATCAGCGGCGACAGGAAGCTGCTGGCGGAGATGAAGTGGCCGCTGGCAAGGGCGGTGATGAAGTCCCGCACCACCTTCTCGGCCGGCTGGTCGGTGACGTTGAAGTGATAGCCATCGATCCGGCCCTGGTCGTCGATCACCATCAGCAGGTCGCGTTCGCCGGCGCTGGTGAACAGGGTGGCCTCCACCGTGCTCGAGTCGAAGCCGGGCTGGATGCTGCGGATGGCCCAGCGCAGCAGCTTCGGCTGGGTCTTCATGGTGGCGGCCACCATGCTGGGGCTGCTGACGCTCTGCAGGGCCGGGGAGAACTGGTTGAAGCGGGCCTGGGCGTCCCCGTTGCGGATCGTGGTCAGGATCCGCTCGGCCGCCGCCCGGGCCTGGGCTTCGCTGAGGGCGGCACTGGGTTGGCCGCTGGCGGCCGGCGCCGGGGTGGCCTGGGCCCAGGCCCCACGCGGTGCCAGCAGGGCCTGGCTGCCCAGCAGCAGCAGCAGGCCGATCAGGGCTCGGCGCGGTTGGGGGCGCGGCATGGGCGGCGGACGTCGGATCGGCTCAGTTTGCCCGAATCAGGGGCTCCAGGCTCAGGTGGGCGCCCGCCAGCTCCAGCGTCAGGCTGATCACCCGATGCCCGCTGCCGCTCCCACCCGCCGGCAGGCTGCCGTCGCCGGGGTTGACGGCGATCTGGGGCCAGGCCGCCGCCGCCAGGGACAGCCGCAGCCGCCTGCCGGCGGCCACCAGCGTGGCCAGGGGCTGCAGGGCCACGGTGCGGGGCCCGTC
>NZ_JAGQBM010000061.1:0-18723 GCF_024345635.1 Cyanobium sp. Lug-B | reverse complement strand
CCGTGGCGCGCGGCCTTTCCCTGCTGGAGCAGGCCGCCGCCCAGCGCCAGCAGCGCCTCCAGGAGATCACCGCCCCCGCCGAGCCTGTCCCGGCCGCGCCGCCGGCCGCCGCAGCGACCCCCCAGGCCGCGGACGCCGATGCCGCCGACCCCAGCCTCGGCGCCTTCGATGACACCTTCACCTGGTCGGCGGAGGTGCTGGCGGCCCAGGGACGCAGCGTCGAGGACGTGTCCCTCGAGGAGATCGACTGGCTGGGCCGGCTGCGGCGCGGCCTCGAGAAGACCCGCAAGGGTTTCGTCACCCAGCTGCTGGAGAACCTCGGCGACGACCCCCTCACCCCGGCGGTGCTCGACGACCTCGAGTCCACCCTGCTGCGCGCCGACGTGGGCGTGAAGGCCACCGACCAGGTGCTCGAAGCCCTGCGCCGCCGCCTCAACGAGGAGGTGGTCGACCCGGCCGAGGGGCTCCGCTTCCTGAAGGAGCAGCTGCGCGGCCTGCTGGAGGAGCCGATCCGCGCCGGCGGCACCGCCCTGCTGGCCCCCCAGCGCGACCGGCTCAACGTCTGGCTGCTGGTCGGCGTCAACGGGGTCGGCAAGACCACCACCCTCGGCAAGCTGGCCAACCTGGCGGTGCGCAGCGGCTACAGCTGCCTGATCGCCGCCGCCGACACCTTCCGGGCCGCGGCGGTCCAGCAGGTGAGCGTCTGGGGGGAGCGCAGCGGCGTGCCCGTGGTGGCCAACCCCAGCGCCAATGCCGACCCGGCGGCCGTCGTCTTCGACGCCATCGGCGCCGCCCGCTCCAAGGGCACCGAGCTGGTGCTGGTGGACACGGCCGGCCGGCTGCAGACCAAGCACAACCTGATGGAGGAGCTGGGCAAGGTGCGGCGCACGATCACCAGGCTGGCGCCGGAGGCGGCGGTGGAATCGCTGCTGGTGCTCGATGCCAGCCAGGGCCAGAACGGCCTGCGCCAGGCCATGGCCTTCGCCAGTGCCGCCGGTCTCACCGGGGTGGTGCTCACCAAGCTGGACGGCAGCGCCCGCGGCGGCGTCGCCCTGGCGGTGGCCTCCGAGGCGGGGCTGCCGATCCGCTTCATCGGGGCCGGTGAGGGCATCCGCGACCTGCGGCCCTTCAACAGCTTCGAGTTCGTCGAGGCCCTGCTCGCCTCCTGAAGCCGCCTGCCGCTGCTACCTTGCGTGTCCTTTGCGGCCGCTCGGTGAGCAGCACGCCGCCCCCGCAGCCCCATCCCACCCCCACCACGGCGTCCCGTCCCGGCCAGGGGCTGTCCGTCGCGGCCTCGCTGCGCCAGCTGCTCGACAGCCTCGGCCGGGAGCAGCGCCGCAACCTGGAGCTGCTGGCGTCCCTCTCCTTCGCCCTGCGCAGCTACACCAACCTCAAGCGCTTCCTTGAACTGGTGCCCCTGGTGGCGGCGCGCCTGGTGGAGGGGGAGGGCAGCCTGCTTGTGGTGTTCCACGCCGATGGCCGCCTCTGGCGCGAGCAGCTCCAGGCCACCCCCGGTGAGCGCAGCGCCGAGGTGCTGCGCCAGCTGGCGGCCCTGCCCGATGGGCAGCTCCAGAACCAGGAGGGCGACGAGGCCGTCGCGGTGCTGCTCGACCCCCTGATCCAGCGCCTGCTCGGCGCCCACCAGGTGTTCGCCACCTCCGTGGTGGCCCGCAGCCGCCAGCGGGGCCGGCTCTACGTGTTCAGTGACCGGCGCGGCTTCAGCTGGAGCGATGTGCGTCGCCGCCACCTGCAGCTGGTGGCCGACCTCACCGGCGTGGCCCTGGAGAACGAGCTGCTGCAGCAGGACCGGCGCCGCCATGAGCGGCTCGACCGCCAGCTGAGCATCGGCGCCGAGGTCCAGTCCCAGCTGCTGCCCGACCACTGCCCCGTGATCGACGGCGTCGAGCTGGCGGCGCTCTGCCGCCCCGCCTTCCAGGTGGGCGGCGACTACTACGACTTCATCCCCACCCAGCCCCAGCTCAGCGGCCACCGGCGCGAGCAGGCCCCCTGGGCGCTGGTGATGGGCGACGTCATGGGCAAGGGGGTGCCGGCCGGCCTGCTGATGACCCTGCTGCGGGGCATGCTGCGGGCCGAGGTGCTCAGCGGACTGCCGCCCGACCGCATCCTCCACGACCTCAACCAGCTGGCCCAGGAGGACCTGGCCCACTCGCACCGCTTCGTCACCCTCTTCTATTCCGACTACGACCCCCGCACCCGCCTGCTGCGTTACGCCAACGCGGCCCACAACCCGCCCCTGGTCTGGCGGCGCCACTCGGGCCGGGTGGAGCGGCTCGACACCCCCGGCCTGCTGATCGGCCTGCAGAGCGAGGCCGAGTACGGCTGCGGTGAGCTGCAGCTGGAGCCCGGCGACGTGATCCTTTATTACACTGATGGCGTCACCGAGGCCAGCGGCTTCAGTGGCGAGCGCTTCGACGAGGAGCGGCTGGTGAAGGCCTTCCAGGGCGCCTGCCGGGCCGTCCACGACGCCCAGGCGATCCTGGACCGGCTGTTCGAGCGCCTCGACCGTTTCGTCGGCAGCGACCGCCGGCTCGAGGACGACGCCTCGATGGTGGTGCTGAAGGTGAGGGACGGGGTGGTGCTGCCCACCCTGCCCGCCACCTGAGACGAATGGCAAGCTGAGGGGCTGAGCGGAATGCCCTGATGGTCGCCGACCCCTCCCCCACCACCTGGAGCGATCGCTTCGAGCAGGGTCTGCATCCGGCGATCGAGCGCTTCAACGCCTCGATCGGTTTCGACATCGCCCTGCTCCAGGAGGATCTCGACGGTTCCATCGCCCACGCCCGCATGCTGGGCCGCTGCGGGGTGATCAGCGAGCCGGAGGCGGAGCGCCTGATCGAGGGGCTCGAGGCCATCCGCGCCGAGGCGGCCGCCGGGCAGTTCACGCCAGGTCTGGAGGCGGAGGACGTGCATTTCGCCGTGGAACGGCGCCTGATCGAACGGCTCGGCCCCCTCGGCAAGAAGCTGCACACCGGCCGTAGCCGCAACGACCAGGTGGGCACCGACCTGCGTCTCTGGCTGCGGCGCCGCATCGATGCCATCGACGCCGCCCTGGTGCGTTTCGAGCGGGCCCTGCTGGTGAGGGCCGAGGCCCACCCCGACACCCTGATCCCCGGTTACACCCACCTGCAGCGGGCCCAGCCGGTCTGCCTGGCCCACCACCTGCTCGCCTACGTCGAGATGGCCGAGCGCGACCGCCAACGCCTGGCCGACGTGCGCCGCCGCGTCAACATCTGCCCCCTCGGGGCGGCCGCCCTGGCGGGGACGCCGGTGCCGATCGACCGCCGCCAGACCGCCGACGAGCTCGGCTTCGAGGCGATCTACGCCAACAGCCTCGATGCGGTGAGCGACCGCGACTTCGCCGTCGAGACGATGGCGGCCCTCTCCCTGGTGATGGCCCACCTGAGCCGCCTGGCGGAGGAGGTGATCCTCTGGGCCAGCGAGGAGTTCGGCTTCGTGGGGCTCACCGACCGCTGCGCCACCGGCAGCAGCCTGATGCCCCAGAAGAAGAATCCCGATGTGCCCGAACTGGTGCGCGGCAAGAGCGGCCGGGTGTTCGGCCACCTGATGGGGCTGCTGACGATGATCAAGGGTCTGCCCCTCGCCTACAACAAGGACTTCCAGGAGGACAAGGAAGCCCTCTTCGACGGGGTGCGCACCTGCCTTGACTGCCTGGAGGCGATGGCCGTGCTGTTTGAGGAGGGGCTCGACTTCCGCCCCGCCCGGCTGGAGGCCGCCGTGGCCGCCGATTACTCCAATGCCACCGATGTGGCCGACTATCTGGTGGCCCGCGGGGTGCCGTTCCGGGAGGCCTACCAGCTGGTCGGCGGGCTGGTGAAGGCCTGCCTGCTGGAGCAGCGGCTGCTGGCCGATCTGCCCCTCGAGCGCTGGCAGCAGCTCCATCCCGCCTTCGAAGCGGACATCCATGCGGTGATCGCCCCGCGGCAGGTGGTGGCGGCCCGCCGCAGTGAGGGCGGCACGGGCTTCGAGCGGGTGGCCGAGCAGCTGCGTCTGGCGCGGGAGCGCCTCGATCGCACCCCCTGAGCTTCTCCGGCGGGCGTTGGAATCGCGGGTCTACGTCTAATCTTGGGGGGTCTTGGGCGCCCGTGCGCCCCATCGGTTCCCCCTCATCGGTCAGTGAGTATTTTCGTCGGCAATCTTCCCTTCCGCGCCGAGCAGGAAGACGTGGCTGAACTGTTCGCGCCCTTCGGCGAAGTGGTCAACTGCTCCCTGCCGCTGGAGCGCGACACCGGCCGCAAGCGCGGCTTCGCTTTCATCGAGATGGCGGATGCCGACACCGAGACCAGGGCCATCGACGCCCTGCAGGGGGCCGAGCTGATGGGTCGTCCCCTGCGCATCAACAAGGCCGAGCCCCGCAGCGGCGGTGGTGGTGGTGGCGGTGGTCCGCGCCGCGGCGGCGGCGGCGGCTACGGCGGCGGTGGTGGTGGCGGCTATGGCGGCGGCGGTGGTGGCTACGGAGGTGGCGGCGGTGGCTATGGCGGGGGTGGCGGCGGCTATGGCGCCGATCGCGGGTCCGGGGCCAGGGGCTGGGAGGACCGCAGCTACGGCGGCGGTGGAGCTGGTGGCGGCGGAGCTGCCCCCGATGCCTTCGAGGCGGGCCGCTCCCGCCGGCGCCGCAGCGGCGGTGGCGGTGGTGACTACGGCGGCGGTGACTACGGCGGCGCCGAGGTCTGAGGCGCCAAGGTCTGAGGCGCCCCCGGACGGGGCCTGAGCCCTCTCAGAGGCCCCGTTCCTCCAGCTGGCGGGCGGCGGCCTCCAGCACGGCGGGGCCAGCCCCCGCCTGGCCGGCCTCCCGGGTCAGCCAGCCGCGCCAGTGGCGGGCCCCGCTGACCCCCTCCACCACGTGCACCAGGTGCCGGGCGATCGGCCAGAGCCGTCCCCCCGAGGCGCACCAGCGTTCGGCATGGGGCAGCACCCCCCTCAGCACCGTCGAGGCCCGTGGCTCGGCGCCGCCGGCGTCCCCGAAGATCCGGCGGTCCACCCCCGCCCAGCGCAGGGGATGGGCGTAGGCGGCCCGCCCCACCATCACCCCGTCCACCAGGGCCAGCTGCTCCTGGCAGGGGTCCAGGTCCTCCAGGCCGCCGTTCAGTTCGATCGTCAGCTGCGGCCGCTCCCGTTTGAGGCGGTGCACCAGGTCCCAGCGCAGGGGCGGCACGGTGCGGTTCTGCTTCGGATCGAGCCCGTTCAGCCAGGCCTTGCGGGCGTGGACGGCGAAGCGGGCGGCGCCGGCCGCCGCCAGGCTGTCGACGAAGGCCAGCAGTTCCTCGTAGGAGTCCCGCTCGTCGATGCCGATGCGGTGCTTCACCGTCACCGGCAGGGGCGTGGCCGCCGCCATCGCCGCCACGCAGCGGGCCACCCGCTCCGGCTCCGCCATCAGGCAGGCCCCGAAGCGGCCCTGCTGCACCTTCTCGCTGGGACAGCCCACGTTGAGGTTGATCTCGTCGTAGCCCCAGTCGGCCCCCATCCGGGCGGCCTCCGCCAGCAGCTCCGGGTCGTCGCCGCCGAGCTGCAGGGCCAGGGGGTGTTCGCCCGGGTCGAACCCCAGCAGCCGTTCGAGCCGCTGCTGCTTCTCCCCCATCCGGGAGGGGGAGCCCTCCTGGGCGATGTGGTGCAGGGCCCGGGCCACCACCATCTCGGAGTAGAGCAGGCAGTGCCGGCTGACCTGCCGCATCAGCACCCGGAAGTGCCGATCGGTGCAGTCCAGCATGGGCGCCACACTGAAGCGGTAGTTGTGCTCCATCGCCCCATGCTGCCCAGCCGTGCCTCCGTGGTGGTGGTGGGAGGGGGCCCGGCGGGCTTCATGGCCGCCATCGCCGCCGCCGAAGCGGCCGCCGGCCAGCTCCGCGGGGGGGTGCTGCTGCTGGAGTCCACCCCCGAACCGCTGCACAAGGTGCTGATCAGCGGCGGCGGCCGCTGCAACGTCACCCACGCCTGCTGGGATCCGCGGCTGCTGGTGGATCACTACCCGCGCGGCGGCAAGGCCCTGCGGGGCCCTTTCTCCCGCTTCGCCCCCGGTGACACGGTGGCCTGGTTCCAGGCCCATGGCCTGCAGCTGGTGGAGGAGCCCGACGGGCGGCTGTTCCCCCGCTCCAACCGTTCCTCCTCGGTGATCGACACCCTGCGCCGGGCGGCGACCGCCGCCGGGGTGGCGGTGCACACGGCCGAGGCGGGGCAGGCGGCGGAGGCCCTGCCCGGTGGCGGGTTCCGGCTGCGGCTGCGCTCGGGGGCCGAGCTGCTCGCCGAGCACCTGGTGCTGGCGACGGGCAGCCACCCCAGCGGCCACCGCATCGCCGCCTCCCTGGGCCATGGCCTGGTGGCCCCGGTGCCCTCCCTGTTCACCCTCACCCTGGCCGACCACCCCCTGCTGGCCCTCGCCGGGGTGGCGATGGACCCGGTGCAGCTGGAGCTGCTGCTGACGCCCCTGGCGGACACCGCCACGGCCGCCACCGCCTCGGCCCCTGGCGCCCCCGGCAAGCCCCAGCGGCAGCGGGGGCCGGTACTGATCACCCACTGGGGCCTCAGCGGGCCGGCCACCCTGCGGCTCACGGCCTTCGCCGCCCGGGCCCTGCGGGAGCGCCGCTACCGGGCCGATCTGCGGGTCGACTGGACCGGCGGCCGCAAGCCGGCGGAGCTGGAGGGCTGGTTTGCCGCGGCGCGCCGCGAGCAGGCCCGGCGTCAGCTGGGCAACTGGCGGCCCTGGCCCGACCTCAGCCGCCGCCTCTGGCTGCACCTGCTGGCCCTGGCGGGGCTGGACGCCAGCCTGCGCTGGGCCGATCTCCCCCGCCGCGGGGAGCAGGCCCTGGTCACAGCCCTGCGGGACAGCCGTTACCGGGTCTCCGGCCGCGGCCCCTTCGGCGAGGAGTTCGTCACCGCCGGCGGCATCCCCCTGGCGGAGGTCAACCTGGCCACGATGGAGAGCCGCCTGCAGCCGAGCCTGTTCCTGGTGGGGGAACTGCTGGACGTGGACGGGGTGACGGGCGGCTTCAACTTCCAGCACTGCTGGAGCTCGGGCTGGCTGGCGGGCCAGGCCCTGGCGGCTCAGATCACGGGCGCCTAGGGCTCAGCGCACGTGCTCGTAGATCGAGAACATCGGCAGATACATGGCCAGCAGCACCGAGCCCACGATGATGCCCACCAGCACGATCATCGCCGGCTCCAGCATGGAGGTCATGGCCTTCACCATCGTGCTGACCTCGTCTTCGTAGAAGTCGGCCACCTTGGAGAGCATGGCGTCCATTTCGCCGGTTTCCTCGCCGATGGCGAGCATGTTGACGCACATCTCCGGAAACACGTTCTTGAGCCGCAGGGCCGCGCTGAGGGGCATGCCCTCACTCACCTCATTCTTGGAGGAGATGATGGCATCGGAGATCACGGAGTTGGTGGCCGTCTCCCTCACGATCTCCAGGGACAGCAGGATCGGCACCCCCGCCTTGGAGAGGGAGCTCAGGGTGCGGCAGAACTGGGCACTGGCCGACTTCTGCAGCAACTCACCGAATAGGGGCAGCTTCAGCAGCAGGCCGTCGATCTGGCGGCGGCCCATCGGTGTGTTGTAGGTGGACACCACCCAGAACGCGAAGCCCACCAGGGCCGCCAGCAGGATCAGGGCCTTCCAGGAGCGCAGGAACTCACTCAGATTCAGCATCATCTGGGTGAACAGGGGCAGTTCCGCCCCCAGCTGCTCGAAGACGCTGGAGAAGGTGGGGATCAGAAAGATCGTCATGCCCAGGAACACGGCGATGGCGATCACCAGCACCGTGACCGGATAGCTCATCGCCCCCTTGATCTGGTTCTGGAGCTTGGCGTTGTCCTCCAGCAGCTTGGCCAGGCGCTTGAGGGTGTCGTCGAGGACGCCACCCGCCTCACCCGCCTCCACCAGGGCGATGCTGAGGTTGTCGAACACCTTCGGCCAGCGGCGCATGGCGTTGCCCAGACTGTCGCCCTGGTTGACGTCCTGGGTCATGCCCGCCAGGGCCTGGCGCATCTTGTTGGAGCGCTGCTGGACCCGCATCAGGTCGAGGCTGCGCAGGATCGGCACGCCCGCATCCACCAGGGCGGAGAGCTTGTTGGCGAACAGGGCCTTGTCGCGGATGGTCACCGGCCCCTCGAGCAGGTCGGACAGGCCGCTGAAGGAGGAGGACGTCTTCTTGGGGGCCGCCTGGGGGACCTTGGGGGTCTCCTTGCGCACCAGGGTGTTGGCCAGGATGCCGCGGCGGCGCAGTTCCCGCCGGGCGACCGAGGGGCTGTCGGCGTTCAGCGTCATCTCCCGGCGCTGGCCGGACTTGGTGGTGTAGGTGACGACGAAGGCGGTCATGGCGGGCCTCAGCGGTCGAGCAGCCGGAGGAGCTCTTCCGGCTTGGTGGTCTTGAGCAGGGCCTCCTCGCGGGTGACCCTGCCCTCCTCCACCAGGTTGGCGAGTGCCCGCTCGAGGGTCTGCATGCCCTGGCTGGCGCCGGTCTGGATCTGGGAATAGAGCTGGGAGCTCTTGCCTTCCCGGATCAGGTTGGCGATGGCGGGGGTGTTGATCATGATTTCCTGGGCCATCACCCGGCCGAAGGCGCCGTTGCCGGCGGGTACGGCGCTCTTGCAGAGGGTCTGGGAGAAGACCGCCAGCAGGCTGCCGCTCAGCTGCACCCGGATCTGGGTCTGCTGGCCCGCCGGGAACACATCCACCATCCGGTCGACGGTCTGGCCGGCGGAGCTGGTGTGCAGGGTGCCGAAGACGAGGTGGCCGGTCTCGGCGGCGGTGATCGCCAGCTGGATCGTCTCCAGGTCGCGCAGTTCCCCCACCAGGATCACATCCGGATCTTCCCGCAGGGCCGCTCGCAGGGCGTTGGAGAAGCTGCGGGTGTCCTCATTCAGTTCGCGCTGGTGAATGATTGATTTGTCGTTCCTGTAGGTGAACTCGATCGGATCCTCGATGGTCAGAATGTGCTCCGAACGGGTGGCGTTGATGTGCTCGATCAGCGCCGCCAGTGTGGTCGTCTTGCCGGAGCCCGTCGGTCCGGTGACCAGGACCAGCCCCTTGGGCTTGCTGCTGATCTCCTCGACGATGGGGGGCAGTCCGAGTTTCTCGAGGCTGGGGATGGAGTTGCCGAGCGCCCGCAGGCAGGCCGCGTAGGTGCCCCGCTGGCGGTACACGTTGATCCGGAACCGGGCCACGCCCTTGAGGCCGTAGGAACAGTCGAGTTCCCAGTTCTGCTCCAGGTTCTTGCGCTGGGCGTTGTTGAGCAGGGAGAAGATCAGTCGGTTGCAGCTCTCCTCGGTGAGCTGGGTGTCCTGGATGATGGGCCGCAGCTGGCCGCTGAAGCGGCCGTAGGGAGGATTGCCCGCGGACAGGTGCAGGTCGCTGCCTCCGGCCTTCACCAGTTCCTGCATCAGGTCTTCGATGAGGAGATCCATCCTGCTCAGCTCCGAACGCACAGACAGTAGGGACATTCCAACCATTCGTCCTCCAGCCCCGCTCCGCAGCTGCGGCAGGTGAGGGTGCTCAGGGCCCGGGCGCGCCGTTCCGATTCCAGGCCCGTGTCGGTGAGCAACATGCGCTCCACCTCCTCCAGGGTGGTCAGCCCCTCCCGCACCAGATCAAGGCCGTAGCCGAGCAGCGTTTTCATGCCACTCTCCAGGGCCAGGCGCCGCAGCTCCTCGGTCGTCGCCCGCTTGGCCACGGCGGCGGAGAGGGTCTCGTTCATGCGCAGGATCTCGTAGACCCCCACCCGGCCCTTGTAGCCCCGCCCCTGGCAGGCGCTGCAGCAGCCCTCCGAGCCCGGCAGGACCGTGTTGGCCCGGTAGAAGGAGATGTCGGTCTCGTCGGAGGCCACCAGGCCGAAACGGGCCAGTTCGCTGTGGTTCGGGTGGTAAGGGATCCGGCACTCGCTGCACAGGCGGCGCAGCAGACGCTGGGAGACGATCCCCAGCAGCGAGGCGCTGACCAGGAAGGGCTCCATGCCCATCTCATCGAGCCGGGCGAAGGCGCTGGCGGCGTCGTTGCAGTGCAGGGTGGTCAGCACCAGGTGGCCGGTCAGGGCCGCCTCGATGGCGGTGCGGGCGGTCTCCAGGTCGCGGGTCTCCCCCACCAGCAGCACGTCCGGGTCCTGGCGCATGAAGGCGCGCAGCGCGGAGCTGAAGTCGTAGCCCTTCTCCCGGTTCACCTGGGTCTGGGTGATGCCCTGGAGGGTGTATTCGATCGGATCCTCGACCGTGGAGATGTTGATCGAGGGGTCGTTGCGCTCCGAGAGCAGGGCGTAGAGGGTGGTCGACTTGCCGGAACCCGTCGGCCCGGTGACCAGGATCATGCCGAAGGGTTTGGAGCCGATGTCCCGCAGGGTGGAGCGGGCTTCCTCGTCGGTGATCAGGGTGTCCAGACCCAGCTGGGTGGCGCCGCTGTCGAGCAGCCGCAGCACCACCTTCTCGCCGTAGCGGCCGGGCAGGGTGCTGACCCGGAAGTCCATGGTGCGGCCGCGGAAGTTGCGGCGGATCCGGCCGTCCTGGGGCATCCGCCGTTCGGCGATGTCCAGGTCGGCCATGATCTTGAAGCGGGAGGTGACCGCGGGGATCAGGGTGCGGGGCAGCTTGTCGATGCTGCGCAGCACGCCGTCCTGGCGGAAGCGGACCAGCAGCCCGTCCTCCTGGGGTTCCACGTGGATGTCGCTGGCGCCGCTGGTGAGCGACTCGATCAGGATCCGATCCACCAGGCTCATCACCGGCGAGATCCCCTCGCCCGAGCTGCTGGCTTCCAGGTCCTCGGTTTCCGGTGTGCTCGGCCCCTGGGGGGTGGCGGCCTGACCCAGGTCAAGGTCCCGGAAGAGGGAGGTGTGCTCCGCACCGGTGACCTGCGGGCGCTGGGTGAGACCTTCTGATGGCATCGACGGGAAGGATCGGAAGCGAAGCCTGGCTGTGGAGCCTTTGGGTGGAGCCTTGGAGTGGAGCGTGGCTGAGGTGCGGGCTTCCACCGCTTGTGGAGAGGGCTCCTCGACCTTCAACATAACGGCATCTGACATCCCTGCCAGAACGCATGACCGGCGACAACACTCCCCCCCATGAGGAACGGATCGATCCCCGGGAGGGCGCGGTCGACGCAGCCCGGGTGGAGGAGCTCCTCGAGACCCTGCCGGTGAATCCCGACGTCGGCCCGGACGTCACGCCCCCCGCCGAGGGCACCGGGGCCCCGGACGCCGCCGGCGCCGCGCCGGAGGCCGCCGACAGCGGCACTGACCGCGTCAGCCAGCTGGAGGCCGAGCTGGCGGCCCTGCGCAGCGAGAACGAGTCCCTGAAGGGCCAGTACATGCGCATCGCCGCCGATTTCGACAACTTCCGCAAGCGCCAGTCCCGTGACAAGGAGGACCAGCGCCTGCACATCACCTGCACCACCCTCACCGAGATCCTGCCGGTGGTCGACAACTTCGACCGGGCCCGCCAGCAGCTCAACCCCCAGAGCGAGGAGGCCCAGAGCCTGCATCGCAGTTACCAGAACCTCTATAAACAGCTGGTTGATGTGTTCAAGCAGCTGGGAGTGTCGCCGATGCGGGTGGAGGGTGAACCCTTCGACCCCTCGCTTCATGAGGCCGTGCTGCGCGAACCCAGTGAGGAGCATCCGGAGGACGTGGTGATCGAGGAGCTGCAGCGGGGCTACCACCTCGACGGCCGCGTGCTGCGGCATGCCCTGGTCAAGGTGTCGATGGGTCCCGGCCCGGCCGGTGGGTCCCGTTCCGATGCATCGGCGCCACCCAGCGAAGGGACATCCGACTGATGGCCGATTACTACGAGCTGCTCGGTGTCAGCCGGGACGTGGATGCCGACAGCCTCAAGAAGGCCTACCGGCGCCTGGCCCGCCAGTACCACCCGGACGTCAACAAGGACCCGGCCGCGGAGGACCGCTTCAAGGAGATCGGCCGGGCCTATGAGGTGCTCAGCGATCCCCAGGCCCGGGCCCGCTACGACCAGTTCGGCGAGGCCGGCCTGGGCGGCGGCGGCGGCATGCCCGACATGGGCGACATGGGCGGTTTTGCCGACCTCTTCGAGACCTTCTTCAGCGGTTTCGGCGGGGCCGGCGGTGGCGCCGCGGCCGGGGCACGCCGCCGCGGCCCCCGCCAGGGCGACGACCTGCGCCTGGATCTCACCATCAGCTTCAGCGAGGCCGTCTTCGGAAGCGAGAAGGACGTCCAGATCCGCCACCTCGAGACCTGCACCACCTGCAGCGGTTCCGGCGCCAAGGCGGGCAGCGGCCCCACCACCTGCGGCACCTGCGGCGGCGCCGGCCAGGTGCGCCGCGCCACCCGCACCCCCTTCGGCAGCTTCACCCAGGTGGCGCCCTGCCCCACCTGCGACGGCACCGGCCAGGTGATCGCCGATCCCTGCAATGCCTGCGGCGGCCAGGGCCTGCAGCAGGTGCGCAAGAAGCTGCGCATCAACATTCCCGCCGGCGTCGACACCGGCACCCGCCTGCGGGTGGGCCAGGAGGGCAACGCCGGCCAGCGGGGCGGGCCGGCCGGGGATCTCTACGTCTTCCTCACCGTCCAGTCCCACCCCCACCTGCGGCGGGATGGGGTCACGGTCCATTCCGAGGTGTCGCTCAACTACCTCCAGGCGATCCTGGGCGACACGATCGAGGTCGAGACCGTCGACGGCCACGAGCCGCTGGAGATTCCCGCCGGCACCCAGCCCGGGGCCGTCATCACCCTCCAGGGCAAGGGGGTGCCCCGGCTCGGCAATCCGGTGGCCCGCGGCAACCACCAGTTCACCATCAAGGTGCAGTTGCCCACCAAGCTCAACGGCGAGGAGCGCCAGCTGCTCGAGCAGCTGGCCGGACACCACACCAGCAAGGGCCAGCGCCACCACCACAAGAGCGGCCTGTTCGGCGGCCTGTTCGGTTGAGCGTCATGGGCGGCTCGCCGGCGGTCCTCGATCTGCGGGGAACGCCTTGCCCGGTCAACTTCATCCGGGCCCGCCTGGCCCTCGAGCCCCTGCCGCCGGGGAGCTGGCTGCGGATCGACCTGGACGGGGGGGAACCGGAGCAGATGGTGAGCGAGGGCCTGCGCAACGAGGGGCACGAGGTGCAACGGGTCGACCCGTCGCCGTTCGCCCCGGGTGAGGGGGTGCGGCTGCTGGTGCGACGGGATGGGGGCTGAGCCGCTGCCGGGTCGGGTGGTGGCCCTGCAGGCCAACTACTGCCTGGTGAGCCTCGATGGCACCTCGGAGCTCGGTGACGACGGCCGCCTGCTGTGCACCCGCCGCACCCGCCTCGAGAAGAGCGGCCTGCAGGTGTGCGTGGGTGATCGGGTGACGGTGGCCGCCGTCGACTGGCGGGCGCGGCGGGGGGCGGTGGTGGGCCTCGAACCCCGCCACAGCCTGCTGGAGCGGCCGGCGGTCGCCAACGTGAACCGGGTGGTGGTGGTGGTGGCCGTGGCCGAACCCGGCCTCGACCCCCTGCAGCTGACCCGGTTCCTGATCACCGCCGAGGCCACCGGCCAGCCGGTGCAGGTGGTGCTCAGCAAGGCCGACCTGCTGCCGCCGGCCGAGGTGGGGGCCTGGTGCCGGCGGCTGGAGGGCTGGGGCTACGGCACCGTGGCGGTTTCGACCCGCAGCGGCGAGGGCCTGGAGGCGCTGCGGGGCCAGCTGGCCGCGCCGGGCATTGCCGTGCTCTGTGGCCCCTCCGGCGTGGGCAAGAGCAGCCTGCTCAACGCCCTGGCCCCGGCCCTGGAGCTGCGCGTCGCCGCCGTCTCCGGCCGGTTGCGCCGCGGACGCCACACGACCCGGCATGTCGAATTGTTCTCCGTGGCGCCGGGGGCCCTGGTGGCCGATTCCCCCGGCTTCAACACCCCCGCCCTCCCCGACGACCCCCAGATCCTGGCGGCGGCCTTCCCGGAGCTGCTGGCCCGCCTCAGGGCCATCCCCTGCCGTTTCGCCAACTGCCGCCACCTGGGCGACCCGGGCTGTGCCATGGGGGACGGCTGGGACCGCCAGCTGATCTACGGCCGCTGCCTTGAGGAGGTGGAGGCCGCGGCGGCCCGTTCCCGCAGCGGCCAGGGGCGCCACGGGGAGCGGGGCCTGCGTCAGCGGGGCGACCGCCTCGAACCCCTGCTCGACCCCCAGCTGCGCCGCTCCTCCCGCAGCACCCGGCGTCAGGGGCTGGAGCAGGACCTGCCGGGCCTGGAGGGGGAGCTCAGTTCCCCAGACCGGGAAGATTCAGATCCAGACCCCCGGTGAGGGTTTCCATGCGCTCGCGCATGGTGCCGGTGGAGACCTCGTAGGCCTTGCAGAGCGCCGCCAGCACGGCCGCCTCGACCGTCTCCACGGGTTCGGCGAGCAGCTCGGGGCTCAGCTCGACCCGCAGGGGCTGCTGGTTGCCGGAGAGCCAGACGCTGGCGCGGCCCTCGGGGTCGCTGCCCTGCAGTTCCATCGCATCAAGCTCCTCCTGGAGCTTCTGGGCGTCCTGCTGAATCTGCTGGGCCTTGCGGAAGGCCTCGGTCAGCTGTCCGAAATTGGGAAGTCCGAAGCCGGCCATGCCAGGGGTCGTCGTCTGGGGGCAGGCTAGAACCCCAGCCGCTGGACCTCCGGGTGGAGCCGCACGCCGCGGTCCTCCAGCACCCGTTGCTGCACCTGGCGGATCAGGGCGTCGATGTCGGCGGCGGTGGCGGCGCCGGTGTTGACGATGAAATTGGCGTGGATCGGCGACACCTGGGCATCGCCGATGGCGAGCCCCTTGAGGCCGAGGGATTCGATCAGCTGGCCGGCTTTGAGCGGCTCGGGATTGCGGAACACGCTGCCGCAGCTGGGTTGCTGGTAGGGCTGGGTGCTGGTGCGGCTCTGCAGGTTGGCGCTGGTGCGGGCGCTGAGCACCGCCGGGTCGTGGCCGGGCTCCAGCCGGAAGCGGGCCGAAAGCACCAGCAGTGGCTCCTCCTGCAGGCGGCTGTGGCGGTAGGCGAAGGCCAGGTCAGCGGCGGCCAGCTCGAAGGGGGCGTCGGGCCGGCGCGGATCCAGCACCCGCACCGACACCAGCCACTCGGCGGTGCAGCCCCCCTGGGCGCCGGCGTTCATCACCACCGCGCCACCCACCGTGCCGGGGATGCCGACGGCCCACTCCAGCCCCCGCAGGCCGCTGCGGGCCGCCTTGCGGGCCAGGGTGGGGATCGGTTCCCCCGCCTCGGCCTCCACCCAGCCGTCGCCCGGATCCAGGCGGCTGCCCTGCAGCCGCCGGTTGCAGAGGGTGAGGCCGTCCAGGCCGCCGTCGGCGATCAGCAGGTTGGAGCCTGCGCCGATGCAGCGGAAGGGAAGACCCGAGGCCGCCGCCCAGGCGGCGTGGGCGATCAGCTCCCCCTGGTCGGCGGGTTCGGCGAACCAGGCGGCGGGCCCGCCGACCTTCCAGGTGGTGTAGTCCCGCAGGGCGACCCCTGCCCGGGGCTGGCTGAGCGGGGCCGTGGCCATCCCCTCAGGCCACCAGCGCGGTGGGGCGACCCCGTTCGTCGAGGGCCCCCAGGCGCTCCCAGAGGCTGTTGACGTCGCCGGCCCCCATCGCCAGCACCAGGTCGCCCGGGCCGGTGCCGCCGGCCACCAGCTCCGCCAGGGCCTCCATGCTGGCCGCCACCGCCACCGGCAGGTCGGGGGCGAGGGAGCGCACCGACTCCGCCAGGGCCTGGCTGGAGATCCCCGCCACCGGGGCCTCGCCGGCCGCGTACAGGGGCGCCAGCAGCACGGCGTCGGCCTCGGTGAGGGCCGCGGCGAAATCGTCCAGGAACTGGGCGGTGCGGGTGTAGCGGTGGGGCTGGAACACCGCCACCAGCCGCCGCGGCACCAGCGGCAGCGGGCTGCGGCCGCTCTCCACCATCAGCCGGGCCATGGCGATGGTGGCGGCCACTTCGCTGGGATGGTGGGCGTAATCGTCGACGATCGCCCGGTCCTGCCAGAGGCCGCGGCAGTCGAAGCGCCGTCCGGGGGGGCGCAGCCCGGCCACCGCCAGGCGCAGGTCCTCGAAGGGCACCCCCTCCAGCCGGCAGGCCGCCATGGCGGCCACGGTGTTGCTCAGGTTGTGGCGGCCGGGCAGGGGCACCTCCAGGGTGCCGAGCGCCTCCCCGTGCTCGTACCAGGTGGCCAGGGTGCCGTCACCCCGCTCCTCCACGGGGATGGCGGCGAAGTCGACGCCTTCGCTGCTGCAGGTCGACCACCAGCTGGCGGCCTGGAAGTGCTCCCGCAGCACCGGACAGTCGCGGTTGGCCAGCAGGGTGGTGCAGCCGTCGGCGAAGTGCTGCAAGGTGGCCACCAGGGCGGCCAGATCCGGATAGTGGTCGGTGTGGTCGAGCTCCACATTGGTGAGCACCCCCAGCCGGGGCCGGAACTTCACCAGGGAGCCGTCCGATTCGTCGGCCTCGGCCACCAGCAGCCGGCCCCGGCCATGGCGGCCGTTGCTGCCGAAGGCGGGCACGATCCCCCCGATCACGGCGGTGGGGTCCTCGCCAACGGCCTCCAGGAGCGTGGCGATCAGGGTGCTGGTGGTGGTCTTGCCGTGGCTGCCGGCCACCGCGATCGACGGCTGGGCATTGATCAGGGCCGCCAGCACGTCGGAGCGGTGCACGATCGCCAGCCCGCGCCGCCGGGCCTCGGCCAGCTCCTCGTTGGCAGCGGGCACCGCCGAGCTGATCACCACTAGGGGATCCGCCACCGTCCCGTCGAGACCGGCGAGCACCGCGGTGATCGTCGCGGCGGTCTGCTCCTGGAAGACCCGCACCCCGGCGGATCCCAGCCGCTCCAGCACCGGACTGGGACGGGGGTCGGAGCCACTCACCAGGAAGCCCCTCTCCGCCAGGATCCCTGCCAGGGCGGACATGCCGATCCCCCCGGCCCCGATGAAATGGAGCGGCTGACGGCGATCGAGCTTCGGGATCAAGGGGGACTCCAGGCCACGCCGAAAATAACGGCAGATCGGCCCTCCCCCCTCTGCGGGATACTTCGCTTTGCCGACCGTCCGATCCGGGGCCTGTGGCTGCGGGAAAGAGCAGGACCCCCATTTCTGTATGATCGGCAGCCAAAATCCCTCCTTGCTAGCGGGTTCCACCGCTTTCTGCCATGACCTTGCGCGTTGCGATCAATGGATTTGGCCGAATCGGTCGGAATTTCATGCGCTGCTGGCTGAGCCGCGGTGAGAACACCGGCATCGAAGTGGTGGGCCTGAACGACACCTCCGATCCGAAGACCAACGCCCACCTGCTCCAGTACGACACGATGCTCGGCCACATCCGCAATGCGGAAGTGAGCCACACCGACGACACCATCGTGGTCAACGGCAAGCACATCAAGTGCTTCTCCGACCGCAATCCCCTCAACCTCCCCTGGAAGGAGTGGGGCGTCGACCTGGTGATCGAGGCCACCGGCGTCTTCATTGATGAAAAGGGGGCCGGCAAGCACATCGAAGCCGGTGCCAGCAAGGTTCTGATCACGGCCCCCGGCAAGGGCGACGGCGTCGGCACTTTCGTGGTCGGCGTCAACGCCGATCAGTACCGCCACGATGACTTCGCCATCATCAGCAACGCCAGCTGCACCACCAACTGCATGGCGCCGGTGGTGAAGGTGCTCGATCAGGCCTTCGGCATCGTCAAGGGCACGATGACCACCACCCACAGCTACACCGGGGACCAGCGCATCCTCGACGCCAGCCACCGCGATCTGCGCCGCGCCCGGGCTGCCGCCGTCAACATCGTTCCCACCTCCACCGGCGCCGCCAAGGCGGTGGCTCTGGTGTACCCGCCGATGAAGGGCAAGCTCAACGGCATCGCCCTGCGGGTGCCCACCCCCAACGTCTCGGTGGTCGATCTGGTGCTCGAAGTGAGCCGCGGCACCACCAAGGATGAGGTGAACGCCACCCTCAAGGCCGCCTCCGAGAACGGCATGAAGGGGATCATCAAGTACTGCGACCTGCCCCTGGTCTCCACCGACCACGCCGGCACCGACGAGTCGGCGATCGTCGATTCGGATCTCACCCTGGTGATGGGCGACAACATGGTCAAGGTCATCGCCTGGTACGACAACGAGTGGGGCTACAGCCAGCGCGTCGTCGACCTGGCCGAGGTGGTGGCCCGCAACTGGAAGTGAACCGGCGGCCTGCCGGCGGCTGAATCCGTCCGCTGATTCCGTCAGCCGAAATGGCGGAAAGCGGCGGCCGGGGGGGCGACAGGGTCCCCCCCCTCCGCCCATCCCAGGGCTCCGCAGGGCTGGGGTTCCACCAGCCGGCCGATCCGGCGGGCGCCCGCCAGCCGTTCCACCAGGGCCTCGGCCCAGGTCGGCTCCACGGCCAGCACCAGTTCGAAATCTTCACCTCCCCAGAGGCACCAGTCCTCGCCGGTGTCCTGGCCCTCCAGTTCCGCCGCCAGGGGCAGGGCCTCCCGGAACAGCAGGGCCGTGCAGCCGCTGGCGGCGGCCAGGCAGGAGGCCGCGGCCGCCAGGCCGTCACTGCTGTCGCAGCCGGCCACCCGCCAGTCCAGGGCCGCCGGGCGACAGGCCCCCAGGGCCGCCACCGCATCGAACCGGGGCACGGGCCTGCGGTGGGCACGGATGGCCCGCTCCCGGCCGGACGCGGGCAGGTCCGGCAGCGCCTCGCCCCGCAGCAGGGCCAGGCCCAGGCGGCTGAGCCCATGGGCGCCGGTGCTGACCACCACATCGCCCGGCCGGCCGTCCCCGCGGCGGATCGGGCCGCCCCCC
>NZ_JAGQBM010000060.1:0-19838 GCF_024345635.1 Cyanobium sp. Lug-B | reverse complement strand
GGGGGATCCGGCCACCCGCCGACGAGCCGGGGCGCTGGAGCGCCGGGACCGCAGCCGGCTTCACCTCCCTGGCCCCCCATCCGGCCCTGCGCCCCCTGGAGCCGTTCGAACGGGAGCACCTGGCCAGCCGCGCCGGCCTGCCCTACCGGGACCCCAGCGGCACCGCCACGGCCGCCGAGATCCTGGAGCGGCGCCGCCGGGAACAGGAGCGGAGCGACGCTCCGCCGGCCCGGCTGCCGCGGCGTCCGGGCCCCGGCGGACTGGGCCGTCCCGAAGGGCACCGGTAGATTCCGGCGCAGTCGCCCCGCCGCCGCCGATGCTCGCCGTTGCCGTCCTGGCCGCCGGGAAAGGGACCCGCATGAAGAGTGCCCTGCCGAAGGTGCTCCAGCCCCTGGCCGGCGCGACCCTGGTGGAACGGGTGCTGGGCAGCTGCCACCGGCTCGCCCCCGACCGCCAGCTGCTGGTGGTGGGTCACCAGGCCGACCGGGTGGAGCGCACCCTCTCCGCCGTCGAGGGCCTGGAGTTCGTGCTGCAGCAGCCCCAGAACGGCACCGGCCATGCGGTGCAGCAACTGCTGGGGCCGCTGGAAGGCTTCGAGGGCGAGCTGCTGGTGCTGAACGGCGACGTTCCCCTGCTGCGGCCGGAGACCCTGGAATCCCTGCTCTCCACCCATCGGACCAGCGGCGCCGCGGTGACCCTGCTTACCGCCCGGCTGGCGGACCCGACCGGTTACGGCCGCGTCTTCGCCGACGCGGCGGGCCAGGTGAGCGGCATCGTCGAGCACCGCGACTGCACGGCCGAGCAGCTCGGCAACACCCTCACCAATGCGGGCATCTACTGCTTCGACTGGCAGCGCCTGGCCACCGTGCTGCCCAGCCTGAGCACCGACAACGACCAGGGGGAGCTCTATCTCACCGACACCGTGGCCCTGCTGCGGCCGGCCATGCACCTGGAGGTGGCCGACCCGGACGAGGTGGCCGGCATCAACGACCGCCAGCAGCTGGCCCACTGCGAGGCGGTGCTGCAGGACCGGCTGCGCCGCCACTGGATGGCTGAGGGGGTGAGCTTCACCGATCCCGCCAGCTGCACCCTCAGCGAGCAGACCCGCTTCGGCCGCGATGTGCTGGTGGAGCCCCAGTGCCACTTCCGCGGGGCCAGCAGCATCGGCGACGGCTGTCGCATCGGGCCGGGCTGCCTGATCGAGAACAGCGAGGTGGGCGCTGGGGTGGAGGTGATCCATTCGGTGCTGCGTGACAGCCACGTCGAGGACGGCTGCGCGATCGGCCCTTTCGCCCAGCTGCGGGCCGGCAGCCGCCTGGCCGCCGGCTGCCGCATCGGCAACTTCGTCGAGGTGAAGAACAGCCGGCTGGGGGAGGGCTGCAAGGCCAACCACCTCAGCTACCTGGGCGATGCCGACCTCGGTGCCGATGTGAACGTGGGGGCCGGCACCATCACCGCCAACTTCGATGGGGTGCGCAAGCACCGCACCGTGATCGGCGGCGGCAGCAAGACCGGGGCCAATTCGGTGCTGGTGGCGCCGATCACCCTCGGGGAGGGGGTGACGGTGGGGGCGGGCTCCACCCTCACCAGGGACGTGCCCGCCGGGGCCCTGGCCCTGGGCCGGGCCCGCCAGCTCGTGAAGGAGAACTGGACCCCGCTGGCGCCTCGCCAGCAGGAGGGGGTGGCGGGGTGATTCCCTGATTCCTGGCCTAGTCTCAGCCCAGGACATCGGCGGATCCATGGCCATCAATCCCGTCATCTGGTTTGAGCTCTACGTCGACGACATGGCCCGGGCCCGGGCCTTCTACGAAGCCGTGTTCCAGCTGACGCTGGAGCCCCTGCCCGATGCGGGCATGGAGTACCTCACCTTCCCGATGGACGACGGCAAGGTGGGGGCCGGAGGCGCCCTGGCCAAGATGGAGGGGATGGCCCCGGGCGGTGGCGGCACGCTGATCTATTTCCACTGTGACGACTGCGCCGTGGAGGAGGGCCGGGTGGCGGCCGCCGGCGGCACCGTCATCAAGCCGAAGATGTCGATCGGCGCCTACGGCTTCATGAGCCTGGTGCTCGACACCGAAGGCAACACCATCGGGCTCCACTCCCAGGCGTGAGCCCCACCGCCCCGGCGTTGCGCTTCCGCTGGTGGCATGGGGCCGCGATCCTGGTGGCCGCCAATGCCGTCAGCTTCTGGCCGGCGGGGGTGCTGGGCGACGCCGCCTTCTACACCGGCTTCCGTCTGCCCCCCTTCGCCCCGCCGGACTGGCTGTTCGCCCCGGTGTGGCTGGTGCTGAACATCACCTCCCTTCTGGCCCTGGCGCGGGTAGCCAACCGCCAACCGGAGGATGGTGCCTGCCAGGACCGGAGGGACGCTGCCGGCCGGCGCCGGGGCCTGGTGCTGGTCTCGGAGGGGGTGGGCTGGCTGCTGTTCGCCGTGTTCACCACGCTCTTCTTCTGGCTGCACAGCCCGGTGCTGGCGGCCACCGACACGGTGGCCGGCCTGCTGGTGGCGGTGGTGAGCGTGGCGGCGGCGGCCGGCCTGGATCGCCCCGCCGCCGGACTGATCGGCCTGCGTTTGCTGTGGCTGCTGCTGGCCAGTGCCGTGGCGGTGAGCGTGGCCCTGCACAACCCCGACCCGTTCCTAGCCGCCGCCCCGGCGCCAGGTGTGGAAGCGCTCCAGTAGGGCCAGGGTGCGCTGGGGCGCATGGGCCTTCTTCCAGCTCCCGGCCACGTACTTGTTGGCTTCGGCCAGGGTGGGGTAGGCGTGCATCGTGCCCAGCACCTTGCCCAGGCCCAGGTTCCAGCGCATCGCCAGCACGAATTCGGCCAGCAGCTCCCCGGCCTGCTCGGCCACGATCGTCACCCCCAGGATCCTGTCCTTTCCCGGCACGGTGAGCACCTTGACGAAGCCGGTCTCGGCCGATTCGACGATGGCCCGATCCAGCTCGGCCAGGGGGAAACGGGTGACCTCGAAGGCCACGCCCTGGGCGGTGGCCTCGGTTTCGTTCAGTCCCACCCGGGCCACCTCCGGGTCGGTGAAGGTGGTGCGCGGAATCACCCGGCCGTCGACGGCGAAGCGGATCGGATCGAACAGCCCGTTGACGGCCGCATACCAGGCCTGGTGGGCCGCCGTGTGGGTGAACTGCCAGGGGCCGGCGACATCACCGGCGGCATGGATGTTCGGATAGAGGGTCTGCAGGTAGGGGTCGGTGTCGATGGTGCGGCCCGTGGGGATGCCCAGGGCCTCCAGGCCGTGGCCCTCCAGCCGGGCCTGGCGCCCCACGGCGCAGAGCAGTTCGTCGGCCTCGAGGCGAAGGGTGGCTCCATCCACCGCCACCGCCACCAGTACGCCCCCCGAGGCGGCAGGCCCCACCCGCTCCACCCGGCAGCCGGTGTGCACCCGCACCCCGTCGCGCTCCAGCACCTCGCGCACCAGCGCCCCCACCTCGGGATCCTCCCGGGGTAGCAGGCGGTCGTTGCGCTGCAGCAGGGTCACCGGCAGGCCCAGCTGGGCCAGGGCCTGGGCCAGTTCGCAGCCGATCGGCCCGCCCCCCAGCACCACCAGGCTGGGCCTCGGGGAGGGGTGCTCGGCCAGGGCATCCCAGAGGGTCTCGCTGGTGAGCACCCGCACCGTGTCGATGCCGGGCAGGGCCGGGATCACCGGCGCGGCGCCGGTGGCCAGCACGATGGCGCGGGCCGTGAGCAGGGTCTCACTGCCATCGGCGGCGGTGATCGCGACCGCCCAGGGGCTGAGCAGGCGCGCCTGGCCGAGGCGTACGTCCACCCCGAGGGCGGTGTAGCGCTCGACGCTGTCGTGGGGGGCGACGGCCGCCACCTTCTGCCGCACCCGCTCCAGAACCCGACGGAGCTCCACCCGCGGCTCCTGGGGGGCCAGGCCATAGCGGTCGGCGTGGCGCAGGCGGGCGGCGAGGCGGGCCGTGCTGATCAGGGCCTTGCTGGGCACGCAGCCGGTGTTGAGGCAGTCCCCGCCCATGCGGTCCCGCTCCACCAGGGTCACCTTCGCCCGCACGGTGGCGGCGATGTAGGCGGTGACCAGGCCCGCCGCCCCGGCGCCGATGACGATCAGGTTGCGATCGAACCGGCGGGGGCGGGGCCAGGGGCGGTAGAGGCGCCAGAGACGCCAGCGGGCCAGCAGCAGCTTCACAATCCAGGGCAGCAGTCCCAGCAGGGCGAAGGAGGCCAGCAGGGCCGGCGAGAGGAGGCCGCCCAGGCTGGTGAGCTGGCCCAGCTGGGTGCCGGCATTCACGTACACGAGGGTGGCCGGCAGCATGCCCAGCTGGGAGACGAGCGCGAAGGGCAGCAGGGGCATGGGGGTGAGGCCCATCAGCAGATTGACGAGCACAAAGGGAACCACCGGCACCAGCCGCAGGCTGAGCAGGTAGGCGGTGCCGTCGCGGCGGACGCCCTCCTCGATCGGCCCCAGGCGCTGGCCGAACCGGCGCCGCACCGGCTCCCGCAACAGGGTGCGGGCCAGCAGGCAGGCCGCCGTGGCGCCCAGGGTGGAGCCGATCGACACCAGCACCGTGCCCTGAAGCAGGCCGAAGATGGCGCCCCCCGCCAGGGTGAGCACGGTGGCACCGGGCAGGGAGAGGCCCGTCACCAGCACGTAGACGGCCA
Source organism: Cyanobium sp. Lug-B (assembly GCF_024345635.1). Classification (NCBI taxonomy): domain Bacteria; kingdom Bacillati; phylum Cyanobacteriota; class Cyanophyceae; order Synechococcales; family Prochlorococcaceae; genus Cyanobium; species Cyanobium sp. Lug-B. The sequence continues at coordinate 15,203 of NZ_JAGQBM010000060.1, read as the reverse complement.
CGAAGGCGGCGGCGCTGGCCAGCGGGGCCGCTTGCCGCCAGGCCAGCAGCTGCTCGCGGGAGGCCTGCAGGGCGGCGAGATCCAGCTGGCGATACCAGCCCTGGCCGAAGAACAGGCCCACGCCGGCCAGGAACAGGGCGAGGGCGAGGAGGCGGCCTATCGGTGCGCCGGTGGGCTTCTCCTTGGCTGGGGAGCTCATGGCTGGCCCTCCTGGGGCTCTAAAGGTGGTGGGCGCTGGATCACCGGCGCCGCGGCAGCCAGGATCGCGGCCCGGTCGCCGTTCAGGGGGGGATAGATGCGCTGGCCGTTGATCAACCGCTTGCTGCGCTTGGCCGCCTCCCCGGTGGCAACGACCCGGCGGTCCCAGCCTTCGGTGTACAGGGCCCCCCAGGGACCAAGATCGAGGATGGTGGTGTACCAGTCGATCCGCAGCGGCAGCAGCGGCAGCCCCACCAGATCGCAGACCGCGTTGTGGCCGGCGAACCGGCCCATGGGACGGCCGTGCTGACAGGACATGACGGTGGTGTGGCCGTCCTCCAGGGTGAGGCGGGCGCTGTCGCCGGCGGCGAACACGCCGCTCAGCCCCTCGACCCGCAGATCGGCATCCACCGGCAGCCGGCCGAAGGCATCGGTGGGCACCCCGCAGCCGGCGGCCAGCGGACTGGCGCGCATCCCCGCACACCAGACCACCGTCTCGGTGGCCATGACCTCGCCGGAATCGAAGCGGATCTCGCTGCCGTCCAGGGACACCACCCGCACACCGAGGCGACACTCCACCCCCAGGGACGCCAGGGCCTCTTCAATCACCGGTCGCGCCCCATCCCCCATGTCGGAGCCCACCCGGGGGTTGTGGTCCACCAGCACCACCCGCCCCGGCCCGGCCAGACCGGCACGCTCCCGGACGGCCTGGAGCCGGTCCGGCAGCTCGCAGGCGGCCTCGATCCCGGTCAGACCCGCCCCCACCACCACGGCCGTAAAGCGTCCGGGGCCGTCGGGGCACTCGCCCAGGGCCTCCAGGTGCCCCGCCAGCCGGAAGGCGCCGCCGTAGGTGTCGACATCGAAGCCATGGGCGGCCAAGCCGGGGACCTGGGGCCGCCGCAGCTCACTGCCGAGGGCGAAGACCAGCCGGTCGTAGGTCAGTTCCTGCGCGCCGACCGCGGTCTGCACGGTCACCGTCCGGGCCGTCGGATCGATCCCGCCGACCTCGCCCACCAGCCAGCAGACCCCGGCGGGCGCGAGCACCATCTCCAGGGGCACCCTCAGGGGCGTCAGGTCGGGTTCGTAGTTGCGCACGCGGATGGCGTGGAAGGCGTCGCGGTTGACGAGCAGCACCTCGACGGCGTCAGGGCCGAGGCCGAGCTGATCGAGCTGGCGGGCGGCGCCCAGGGCAGTCCAGAGGCCGGCGAAGCCACCGCCGAGCACCAGGATCCTCTGGGCTCCCATCAGATCGTTCCGGCAAGGGGCGCAGGCGTCACCGGAGGCGGATCAGTGGGTCTCAGGCTATCGAGGGGGCCTCAGGACTTGAGGGCGGCGCGGCAGATGCGGTGCGCCGCTTCCCGCCCCCCGAACAGGTTGCGGGCCGCCGGTCCCAACTGCAGCGCCGACAGTCCCCCCATGACGTGCACCCGGGTGCCGGGCCAGCGCAGGTCGCCGGTGAGTACGGGCCAGTCCTCGACCAGCGCCAAAGGACGCTGCTGTTGCAGCTGGCGCAGCAGCGGGTGGTGGCTCACCCCCAGGCTGTGGCCGGTGGCCAGCCAGAGGCGGTCGGCCTGGTGGCGGCGGCCATCTCGGCAGTGCAGTTGCCATTGGCCCTGGCGCCACCGGGCGGAGGCGATCTGACAGCCCTCGTTCAGCTGCAGCGTTCCGGCGGCCTGCGCCTGTTGCAGCCGGCTGGCCAGCTCGGGGGTGATCGAGCCGCCGTCGCGGGCCGCCAGAACCTGCTGACGGCGGCGGTGCCAGCAGGGTTCCGCTCGGAAGTCCTTGAGGTAGCGGGGGCCCAGCCAGCCCGGGTCGGCATCAAAGGGCTTGCGGCGCAGCGGCCGCCGGCTGAACAGGCTGACCCGGGCACCCCGGCGGATGGCCCCCAGGGCCAGATGGGCGCTGGTCAGGCCGCCGCCGATGATCACCAGATGCTGCCCCGCCAGCCCCCGGCAGGCGGCGAGGTCGAGGCTGTGGCTGTGCTGCAGGGCCTCCACCGGGTAAGGGTCCTCGATGGCCCGGACCCAGTCCGGCAGCACCGGCGCCTCGGCCCCTGTGGCGATGACCAGCCGCCGGGGGGCCAGAACGGAGCCATCGCTCAGATCCAGCTCGAAAGCGTTGTCCCCGGGGGGAGCGAGCCGGATCCGCTCGACCGCCACGGCCTGCACCCGGTCGGCCAGCTGGAAGTCGGCCACGACGCTGCGGCAGAAATCGGCGAACAGGTGCGTGTGGGGCAGGCCGTAGGGACCCTCAAGCTCGGCCCCGCGCCGGCACTCCTGGGCGAAACGGCGCAGGGCGTGGGGATTGGGATGGGGGTGGTGGGGGGAAGGGGAGCGCAGCCACGGAATCTCGTAGCGGCGCATCTGGGTGTTCCAGCGCTCCAGCCAGGTGCCACTGGGGTCGAGCACCCGCAGCCGCCGGCGCCACTGGGGCCGCTTCTGCAGCAGCAGGCAGCAGAGGGTGAGGGCCTGGGGACCGGACCCGGCGACCACCAGATCAGCCATGGCGGTCGGGGGTGGCCGGCGGCAGCGGAGACAGGGACCCCAGCGGGGAAGGCAGGCCGTGACGGGGGATGGCGAGATGGCACGGAATGACAACCATTCTCACATGATTCGCCCCTGCCGCCCGGCCCAACGCCCCAGCCGGGGCTACGAAAACCCGTGGGAGATCTTCGTCCCGGGCTGCCGCAACTCTCTGTGGGCCAACCCGCTGGGGAGAAGCCGAACGACCTGACCGGGGTCAGGGATGTGACCAAGGGCTGCTACAAGCGCCCCTGGGACGAGACGATCAGGATCCGGGGGGCTGAAGGTACGACCCCGAGGGCGTCAAGCTGGGACCCATCAGCCCCCTGCCGCCACCAGTCCCGAGTGGCGGATCAGGGCCTCCGGGCTGGGGGGACGGCCCCGGAAGGTCTCGAACACCTCGCCGGGGTGGCGGCTGCCGCCGAGGCTGAGCACCGTCTCGCGGAAGCGGCGGCCGGTGGCCCGGATCGCCGCTTCATTCTCCAGTCCCACCTCCTCGAAGGCGCTGAAGGCGTCGGCGCTGAGCACCTCGGCCCACTTGTAGGAGTAGTAGCCGGCGGAATAGCCGCCGGCGAAGATGTGGCCGAAGGAGCAGAGGAAGGCGTCCTCCTCGATCGGCTCCAGCACCGTGGTGGTGACGGCGATCTCCCGGCGCAGCTGCTCCGGTGTGCGGCCGCATTCCGGCGTCCACTGGCTGTGGAGCCGCAGGTCGGTGAGGGCGAAGTGCACCTGGCGCAGGGTGGCGGCACCGCCCATGAAGGTGCGGGCGGCCTGGAGCTTGGCGAATTCACTCTCCGGCAGCGGTTCGCCGCTCTGCCAGTGGCGGGCCATGCCCATCAGGGTGGCGTGGTCGTAGCACCAGTTCTCCATGAACTGGCTGGGCAGCTCCACCGCATCCCACTCCACATTGTTGATGCCGGCCGCCTGGGGCCGCTCCACCGTGGTGAGCATGTGCTGGAGGCCATGGCCGAACTCGTGAAAGAGGGTTTCCACCTCCTCGAAGGTCATCAGGCTGGGGGTGTCCCCCACCGGCGGGCTCTGGTTGCACACCAGGTAGGCCACGGGCAGCACCGGCTGCCCTGAGGCGTCCACCGAGCGCACCAGGCATTCGTCCATCCAGGCGCCGCCGCGCTTGCTGCCGGGACGGCTGTAGGGGTCCAGGTAGAAGGCGGCCAGGGGCTCGCCGCTGCCGCCGTCCTCGACCCGGAAGAAGCGCACGTCCGGATGCCACACCGGCGCCTCGCCATCGGCCGGGCGGATGCGGATGCCGAACAGGCGGTCGCAGAGGCCGAACAGTCCCTCGAGCACCCGGGGCAGGGGGAACCAGGGCCGCAGGGCCTCGCTGTCGAGATCGAAGGCCTCCTGGCGCCGCACCTCCGCCCAGAAACTGACATCCCAGGGCTTGAGGTCGTCCGCTTCAGCCGCCCCTTCCCGGGCAGCGCAGGCCCGCAGCTCCTCCAGCTCATGAAGGGCCACCGGATGGGCGGCGGCCCGCAGATCCTCCAGCAGGGCCTCCACCTCATCCACCGAACCGGCCATCTTCGCCGCCAGGCTCACCTCGGCCCAGGAGCCGTAGCCCAGCCGCCGGGCCTGCTCCCGGCGCAGGGTCAGGATCCGCTCGATCGCCGGCCAGTTGCCGTCGGTCTCTCCTGAGGCCCGGCTCACGTGGGCCTTGTAGGCGATCTCCCGCAGGTCGCGGCGGCGGCTGTACTTCAGGAAGGGGCCGAAGCGGGGCATGTCGAGCCCCAGCAGCCAGGGGCCCTCCGCGGCCGTGGCCCCGCCATCGCCGGCATCACGGGCGGCCTGGGCCAGCTGCTCCTTGAGACTCTCGGGCAACCCCTCCACCTCGGCCGGATCGCTGAGCCGCAGGGTCCAGGCGTTGGTGGCATCGAGCACCCGGTTGCCGAAGGTGGTGGCCAGTTCGGCCAGATCCTGGCTGGCGGCGTTGAAGGCTTCCTGGACCTCCCCCTCCAGGCCCACGCCCCGCAGTTCCATGTCGCGGAGTTCCGCCGTCAGGATCCGCTCCTGGGTGGCATCGAGGCCCCCCTGGGCCTGCAGGCTGCGCAGCGCCTGGAACAGCACCCGGCTCTGGCCGGCCCGGTTGCCGAAGGCCACCACCGCCGCCTGCTGGCTGGCGTGGGCTTCCCGCAGTTCCTGGCTGTTGCAGACGCCATTGAGGTGGCTCACCACCCCCCAGCTCCAGCGCAGCCGCTCCCCCAGCCGCTGCAGGGGATCCATCACCTCCGACCAGCCGAGGCTCCGGCCCTCGGCCGCCGCCGCCGCCAGATCCGCCTCCAGCCGATCGAGCTCCGCCTGGAGCGTGCTGAGCAGCGCCGGGATGTGGGTCACCACCTGGTCGGGGGTGATGGCCTCGAAGCGGGGCAGGCCCTCGCCGGCCAGCAGGGCGGGGGGGCTCTGGAGGGTGGTGGTCATCGCCGGTCGGCCGCTTCGATGGAAGACCCCATTTCAGCCCACCCCGGCGCCGGGCGGCGGTTCAGCCGAGGGCGGCCATCCGACCCAGGGCCACCGCCCCGGTGCTGGCCAGTTCGGCGGCCAGACCGTTGGTGCTGGCTTCGTAGAGATCGATCGCCACCCGCGGCCAGAAGCCGATCACCAGAGTCGGCACCAGCAGGGTGAGGCCGATCAGCAGCTCCCGGGGCTTCATGTCGCCCACCACCGCCAGGGCCGGAATCCGGGGACCGAAGAACACCCGCCGGCAGAGGGAGAGCAGGTACACCGGGGTGAGCACCAGGCCGATGGCCGCCAGCACGATCGTGATCACCCGGAAACCGACGGTGAAGCCGTCGTAGGAGGTGACCCCGAGGAACACGGTGATCTCGCTGATGAAGCCGCTCATCCCCGGCAGGGCCAGGGAGGCCAGGGAGCTGGCCAGGAAGAAGGCGAAGGTGATCGGCAGCACCTTGGCCAGGCCGCCCATGTTGGGGATCGAGAGGGTTTCGGTGCGTTCGTAGAAGACGCCGGTGACGAAGAACATCGCCGCGGCGATCAGCCCGTGGCTGATCATCTGCAGCATGGCGCCGCTCATCCCCAGGGCATCGACGGCACCGATGCCCAGCAACACGAAGCCCATGTGGCTCACCGAACTGCAGGCGATGCGGCGCTTGACGTTGTCCTGGGCGAAGGCATTGAGCGCGCCATAGACGATGTTGATGATGCCCAGAACGATCAGGGCCGGGGCCAGCCGCAGATGCACCTCCGGCAGCATCTGGACGTTGAAGCGGAGCAGGGCGTAGCCCCCCATCTTGAGCAGCACCCCCGCCAGCAGCATCGACACCGGCGCATTGGCCTCGCCGTGGGCATCGGGCAGCCAGGTGTGCAGCGGGAACATCGGCAGCTTGACACCGAAGCCCACCAGGAAGCCCAGATAACAGAGCAGGCCGAAGGTGCCGCCGGGGGAGCGGGCCGCCAGCTCGCTGAGGTTGAGGGTGAAGCTGTCGCCGGAGAGGGCAAGGGCCAGGCCGCTGATCAGGATCAGCAGCGAGGCCGTGGCGGTGTAGAGGATGAACTTGGTGGCGGCGTACTGGCGCTGCTTGCCGCCCCAGATGGCGATCAGCAGGTAGACCGGCACCAGCTCCAGTTCCCAGGCCAGGAAGAACAGCAGGAAGTCCTGGGAGAGAAACACCAGGCTCTGGGCCGTGGCCTGCACCAGCAGCAGGGCGAAGTAGAGGCGGGTCTTGAGGCGGATGTTCCAGCTGGCGGCCACCGACAGCAGGGTGACCAGGCCGCTCAGCACCACCAGGGGGGCGGAGAGTCCGTCGGCGGCCAGCGACCATTCCAGGCCCAGGGCCGGTACCCAGGCCACGCGCTCCACCAGCTGCAGGCCGCCGAGGCTGGCATCGAAGTGGCGGGCAAAGACCCAGAGGATCAGGGCCAGATCCACCCCGAGCACCCCCAGGGCCAGGGTGCGGGGGAGGCGGGGATCGCTGCCGTCACCGGGCAGCAGGGGCATCACCAGGGCGGCGGTGGCGGGCAGCAGCACAATCAGGCTGAGCCACGGAAAACCCGCTTCGGTGATTCCGGAAGGAAGGGAGGAGGACGCGAGCGAAAGCGGCAGGCTGGCGTCCATCACTGTGGGGTGCTCCAGGCAGGAAGTATGACGGGAGACGCTGCCGCGTCGGGACGGGGCCCCCGGGCGTCAGAGCCTATCAACTGAGTAGTTCTACTCACCAGGCACGGCCAGTGGGCGGCTTCCCTCCGGCAGGGGGGCCCAGGTGCTGCCACCCTCCTGGAGTCCGAGCACGGCGCTGTGGCTGCTCACCCCTTCCCCCAGCCAGGCCTGCGTCATCACCTCCCCCACCGCCGCCGCCCGGCTCTCGGGGGCGAGAGCCAGCAGGCTGGGGCCGGCGCCGCTGATCACGCAGCCCCAGGCCCCGGCCCCCATGGCGGCCTCCCGCACGGCCCTCCCCCCCTGGATCAGTCCCCACCGGTAGGGCTCGTGGATGCGGTCGTGCATGCCGTCGGCGATCAGATCACCGTTGCCCGTGCGCAGCCCCTGCAGCAGCAGGGTGAGGGCCCCCAGATTCATCACGGCGTCGCTGATCGGGATGCTGCGCGGCATGGCCCGGCGGGCCTCGCTCGTGCTCAGGCGGATGGTGGGGATCGCCACGACCGCCTTGACGGCCGGGTTCCACTCGCAGCGCACCACCCGCCAGCGATGGGAGGCGGCCCGGGCCGTCAGGCAGAGGCCGCCCAGCAGGGAGGGGACCACGTTGTCGGGATGGCCCTCGATGTCGATCGCCAGCTCCAGCAGCTTCTCGCGGCTGAGGGGCTCCCCCACCAGGGCATTGGCGCCGATCAGGCCCGCCACGATGGCGGTGGCGCTGCTTCCCAGACCCCGGGCCGGGGGCACCGCCAGCTGCACCCGCGCCTCCAGGGCCACCGCCTCGACCCCCACCTCGCGCCAGACCCGCTGGGCCGAGCGGTAGACGAGGTTGTCGGGGCCACCGCGCAGATGGGCCCCCTCGGGGCCCTCGATGATCAGCTCGAACCGCTCACCGCCCCCCTCGATCACCCGCAGCTCGAAGCGGTTGCCGAGGTCCAGGGCGGCGCCGAGGCAATCGAAACCCGGGCCGATGTTGGCGGTGGTGGCGGGAACCGCCACCACCACCCCCTGGCCGATCTGGGGCCGGACCATAAATGACCTGTCGTTGGGCTCAGTGTTGCAGCCGGACCCTGGGGGGCGTGCCGGGCTCAGCCCAGCAGCATCCGGGCCCGGCAGGCGGCACTGAAAGTGCCGACGCCCGGATCCACCACGGCGGTGATGGGCATCGGCTCCAGGGTGGAGCGCAGCCGGCCCTTGTTCAGGAACGGGTCCAGGAAGGCTTCGGAGCGCAGGCTGGCCAGCAGCTTGGCGGCCGTGCCCCCCGCCAGCCACAGTCCGCCGCGGCTCAGGCAGGCCAGGGCCAGATCCCCGCAGACGCTGCCGTAGGCCCCGAGCCAGAGCGCCAGGGCCTCGGCCGCCAGGGGATCACCGGCGGCGGCGGCCAGGGCCACCGCCGCCGGCAGGTCGGCGCGGTCGGGCCCATCGCCGGCCTCGCACCAGAGCCGGGCGGGGCCGCTGAGGGGATGGTCACCGCCGGGGTGGCGCCGTTCGAGCAGCCAGCGGGCCACATGGCCCAGGCCGGTGCCGCTCACCACCCGCTCGATCGAGATCCGCTCCAGGGCCAGATCGGCCCTGAGCCACTGCTTCAGTTCCCATTCGGCCGCGGTGCGGGGGGCGAACTCCCCGTGGGCCGCTTCGCTGGGGAGGGCCCGCAGGCCCCCGGCGGTGGGCAGACCCATGGCCACCCCCAGGCCGGTGCCGGCCCCCAGCACCAGCAACGGGGCCTGTGGATCCCGCTGGCCCTCCCGCACGGGGGCCGTCTGGTCGGCATCGAGATGGGGCAGGCCGTAGATCAGCACGGCGAAATCGTTGACCAGCTCCACCAGGGGCAGGCCGCAGCCACGGGCCAGGCCTTCGGTGTCGAGCACCCAGGGGAGATTGGTGAGCCGGGCCTGGCCACCCTCCACCGGCCCCGCCACGGCGAAGCAGGCGGCCGCCGGCACACCGCCCGCCACCGGCCCGGCGGCGGCCAGAAAGTGGCGCACCATGGGGGCCAGGTCCGGCCAGTCCGCCGAGACGAACCGCTCCTCCAGCACCAGCTCGGGCCGCTCCCCGCCCGGCCGCCAGAGGCTGAGCAGGGTCTTGGTGCCGCCGATGTCGCCCGCCAGCAGGAGGCTCATGCCAGCGCCAGGGTGGCCAGCCGACCGGCGTTGGCTTCCGCGGCGGCGGACACCAGGGCGTCGGCCGTGACGCTGCCCAGATCGCCCTGGCGACGGCTGCGCAGGCTGACCGTGCGGGTTTCGGCCTCCCGGCCACCGATCACGCCCAGCACCGGAATCTTCATCTGCTCGCCGTTGCGGATCAGCTTGCCGAGCCGGTCGCCGCTGTGGTCGATGCCGGCGCGGATCCCGGCGGCCGCCAGCAGGCCCCGGAGTTCTTCGGCCCAGGGGAGGGCGTCGTCGGTGACGGGCAGCAGGCGCACCTGCTCGGGGGCGAGCCAGAAGGGGAAATCACCGGCGTAGTTCTCCACCATCACGCCGAAGAAGCGCTCCAGGGAGCCGAAGATGGCGCGGTGGATCATGATCGGCCGGCAGCGGCTGCCGTCGGCGGCCACGTAGTGGAGGTCAAAGCGTTCCGGCAGGTTGAAATCCAGCTGGATCGTCGAGCACTGCCACAGACGGCCGATCGCATCCTCGATCTTGAGGTCGATCTTGGGGCCGTAGAAGGCGCCGCCCCCCTCATCCACCTTGTAGGCCCAGCCCTTGCGCTCCAGGGCCTCCACCAGGCCGGCGGTGGCCAGCTCCCACACCGCGTCCTCACCGATCGACTTCTCCGGGCGGGTGGAGAGATGGATCTCGTAGCTGCGGAAATCGAACGTGGAGAGGATGCGCTCGGTGAGGTTCAGCACCCGCAGAATCTCATCGGAGATCTGCTCCGGCAGGCAGAACACGTGGGCGTCGTCCTGGGTGAAGCCCCGCACCCGCATCAGCCCGTGCATCACCCCGGGCCGCTCATAGCGGTACACGGTGCCGAGTTCGGCCCAGCGGATCGGCAGCTCCCGGTAGGAGCGCAGCCGGCTGGCGAAGGTGAGCACGTGGAACGGGCAGTTCATCGGCTTGAGCTGGTACTGCCGCTCGTCCACCGCCATCGGGCCGAACATGCTCTCGCTGTAGAAGTCGAGGTGGCCCGACGTCTTCCAGAGGCTGAGGTCGGCCACATGGGGGGTGTAGAGCAGCTCGTAGCCGTCCTCGAAGTGGGCCGAGCGCCAGAAGTCCTCGATCAGCAGCCGCATGCGGGCGCCGCGGGGGTGCCAGAACACCAGGCCGGCGCCGGCCTCCTCCTCGATCGAGAAAAGATCCAGATCGGTGCCGAGCCGGCGGTGGTCGCGGCGCAGGGCCTCCTGCTTGCGCCGCTGGTATTCGGCCAGCTGCTCGGGCGTCTCCCAGGCGGTGCCGTAGATGCGCTGCAGCTGGGCACGCTTCTCATCACCGCGCCAGTAGGCCCCGGCCACGCTTTCGAGGGCGAAGGCCTTGGGGTGGAGCTCGCCGGTGTGGGCCACGTGGGGGCCGGCGCAGAGGTCCCACCACTGGTCGCCCAGGGTGTAGAGCGTGATCGGCTCGCTGAGCCCCTCCAGGATCTCCAGCTTGTAGGGCTCGTTCTGGGCCCGGATCCGCCGCTCCGCCTCCTCGCGGCTCACCTCGATGCGCTCCAGGGGCAGCTTGCGGGCCATGATCTTGCCCATCTCCTTCTGGATCGCCTTGAGATCAGCCTCGGTGAAGGGGTCCGGGTTGTCGAAGTCGTAGTAGAAACCGCTTTCGGTCCAGGGGCCGATGGTGACCTGCGCCCGGGGGAAGAGCTTCTGCACCGCCATGGCCAGCACGTGGCTCATCGAATGGCGGATCCGCAGCAGCTGGGGGCTCTCGCTCGTCTTCGGCAGCACGATGGCGGCCCCATCGGAGGGGGCGTCGCCGGGGGCGGCGGGACTGGAGGCCGGTGGCACCGGCGAAGGGGGCGCGGACGTCATGGAGGCAACCTGTTGAAAGCATGGTATCCAGGCCCACCGATGGCCCCAGGCCGGCGCCGGCCCCGGAGGCCGGTGCCGCCGTCCAGCGGGCCTAAGTTGGAGGGGCTGAGCACCGTGATGGCCGCCCGACCCACGCCAGGACCCGTCCAGAGCGCCGTGCAGCGACCAGCCCCCGCCGGCCCGGAGGGAGCGGGGCTGAACCGGTCGGCCGAGCGGCGCAGCGTCGCCCTCAGCTACCTGCTGTGGTGCACCTGCCTGGTGGGGCTGTGCGGCCTGCCGCGCTTCTACAACCGCAAGCCCCTGAGCGGCACCCTCTGGCTGCTCACCTTCGGGCTCTGCGGCATCGGCCAGCTGCTGGATCTGGTGCTGCTGCCCGACATGGTGCGCCAGGCCAACCAGTCGCTGCTGCTGGAGGAGGCGCTGGCGGGCCGGGACACGGCGGCCTACCCGCCGATCGAGCGCCAGCTGCTCCAGCTCGCCCGCCGCACCGGCAAGGGCGGCTTCACCCTCAACGACGCCCTGCTGGAGCTCCAGCTGCCCCCCCAGGCCAACAGCAGCGTGGTCAGCGCCGAGATCGAGCGGCTGCTGCTCAACCACCTGCTCGACGTGGGCAACGACGAACGGGGCCGGGTGGTCTACCGGGAACCGTGAGGCCTTTCAGGCGCTGGTAAGGCGCCGCTGCCGCACCAGTTCGCGCTGGTAGAAGCGCTGCAGCTGCGCGCGGCACTTCACCGGCTGGCCGTAGTGGCTCTCGCCAGCCAGGGTCGGCAGGGAGGCCCATTCCGGCGCCAGCCGGGCCAGCACCTCGGGTGTCAGGCCATGGCGATCGAAGCTGCGCAGGGCGCCGCGCTGCTCGATCAGATGGAGGGCGGCCTGGTCCTGGCTGGCGGGGCCGAAATCCCGCAGCCCGAGGCGGTCGGCGGCCCGGTCCCAGGTGGTGGGCAGAAACTGATAGGCACCGGCGGCGGCACTGGCGTAGCCGCGTCGCACGACGGTGTCGGGGTGACGGCTGAGGTCGCCGAAGCGATCGCCGCCGTAGAGCACCCGATAGCCGACGTCGCTGCCGCCCAGCCAGGTGCCCTCGGCATAGCGGATCGTGTTGAGCAGGGCGCGCCGCTCGGGGGTGATCCCGTAGGGGCCGGGGGCGCTCGCCACCACCGGCCGGGCGGCGGGCGGGGAAGCGGTTGGGGCGGCGGGCCGGAGCGCCGGCGGGGCAACGGGGACGGCCGGGCGTTGCACCATCGGCAGCATCAGGAGCAGCACCAGCGTGAGCGGTCCCCGCTGGAGCGGCTTCGACGGCGGCGGCAGGGGGCGACGCAAGGGCAGGCGGTCGTCAGGGATCCATGACCCTGCTCAGGACCGGGGCCTGGACGCGAGACCCCGGCGCCCGTACTGGACAGGCGGCGCCCCGGTGTGCTTGCCGAACCGGCCCGGGCGGTGGGATTTCAGGAAACTTTCAGTCGGGAGCCGGGAGGGGCGGGGAACCGTGGGCCGCCGGTCGCCCCGAGCGGGCCGCTGAGAGGCCGGGGTACAGCCAGGACGAACGATCAGTTGTCGTGATCAATACAGAACGATTGATTCACGCTTTTCTCCCGACCCTTGCCGGTGGAGCCGCACTCCGGTTCAATTCTGATCCAGGAAACCGAGGGCCGCCCGGACCCGCTGCAGCGTCGCGGCGGCCACGGCCGAGGCCCCTTCCCGACCGTCCCTGAGGACCGCCTCGAGGTGGCCGGGGTCACGGCGCAGCTCCGCGTACCGCTGCTGCAGGGGCCGCAGGGCCTCCACCGCGGCCTCCGCCAGCAGGGGCTTGAAGGCGCCCCAGCCCATGGCGGCACAGTCCGCCGCCGCCCGCTCGCGGCCCACACCGGCGAGCAGGGCGTAGAGGCCGAGCAGGTTGTCCGCCTCCGGCCGCTCCGGGTTGCCGAACTCCAGGCCCATGACCGGGTCGGTCTTGGCCCGCTTGATCTTGCGGGTGATGACCTCGGGCGGGTCCAGCAGGGTGATGCGGGAGCCCTCGTTCGGGTCGCTCTTGCTCATCTTGCTGCGGCCGTCGGTGAGGCTCATCACCCGGGCCCCCTCCTTGAGGATCAGGGGCTCGGGCACCTTGAGGACCGGGTGCTCCGGATCCGGCGCGTAGCGGGCGTTGATGCGCTGCTGGGCGATGTCGCGGGCCAGCTCCAGATGCTGCTTCTGGTCGTCCCCCACCGGCACCAGATCGGCGTCATAGAGAAGGATGTCCGCGGCCATCAGCACCGGGTAGTCCAGCAGGCCGGTGGAGACGTTGTCGCCCTGCTTGAGCGCCTTCTCCTTGAACTGGATCATCCGCTCCAGCCAGTTGAGCGGCGTGACGCAGTTGAGCAGCCAGCAGAGCTCGCTGTGCTGGCTGACGTGGCTCTGCACGAACACCGTGGACCGCTGGGGATCGATGCCGCAGGCCAGGTACAGGGCCGCCGTGGTGAGGGTGTCCTCCGCCAGGCGGCTGGGATCGTGGGGCACGGTGATCGCGTGCAGGTCGACCACGCAGAAGAAGGTCTCGTGGCTGTCCTGCAGGGCCACCCAGTTGCGGATCGCCCCCAGCCAGTTGCCCAGATGCATGGCCCCGGTGGGCTGGACGCCGGAGAGCACCCGGGGCCGCGCCGTCCTGGCGCCGGTGTCGCTCACGCTTCCGGGGTGGCGTCGCCCTCGCTGTCGGCAGGGGCCACCGCCCCTTCGGCCGCCTCAGGGGCGGCGTCCGTGGCCGCCACGGTCTCCTGGGCTTCGGCCTCGGCCTCCCCGGATTCGGCCGGAGCTTCGGCGTCGATCACCGCCACGGGGGCCGCAGGCCGGCTCGGCCGGGCGAAGGGATCGATCCGGGGGGCCCCATGGCCGCCACGACTCCCCTGGCGGGGCTGGCCATCGCCACCGCCGCGGCGGGGCTCCCCTCCCCGGGGAGCGGGGGCGCGGGAGCCCGCCTGGGCCCGGTGCTCGGCCACCAGGGCCTCAAGCTGGCCCTTCTCCAGCTGGTCGGCGAGGGTGCGCAGGGAGAAACCCAGCACCGCGACGGTGGAGCGCAGGCCGAAGGCCTCCTGCAGGGCACGGGCGGCCTGCATCTCGTTGTCACTGAGGCGGATGCGGAAGCCGCCCGGCTCCCGGTTCGGCCCCGATCGGCCGCCCCGCTCGGGGGCATCCCCGCGGCCGGAGCCCACGGGAAGGGGGGTGTTGGTGTCGTCCGCCATGGCCGCAGCCCGCAATCAGGGGCAAGTGTCGCGCATCGACGTCCGGCCGCCGGCGGCGTCAGGACCCAGCCACAGCAGCCGGTGCCTGCCCAGGCGGGCCTGGCCGTCCCGCCGCGCCAGCACCAGCAGGGGGACGGGACGGGGGCCGCCGGCGGCGAAGCGCAGCCGGTACTGCTGGATCAGGTCCAGGTAGGTCTCGAGCGTCCAGCCCTGGGTGCCCCGCTCCTGGGCGGCCCAGAACTTCCGCAGCGCCTCCCGGCAGGCGTCCACACCGAAGTCCTCCCAGCAGAGCCGTTCGGCCTCCCAGGCCGGGTGGCCGGCGGCCACCAGCTCCCGGTAGCGGCGCAGCTCGGGGGCCTCCTGGCTGCAGTCCGGCGGCAGGCGATAGGCGAGCCCCTCCACCGGGACCCGGCTGAGGCGCAGCCAGCAGCGCTCGAGCAGCAACACCGGCAGGCCGCCGTGCCAGTGGTCACTGACCTCCAGCTCCTTCAGGGCACGGCGCAGCTCCTCGCGGTGAGGGTCCAGCAGGAAGAGAGCATCAGCCGTGGCAGCCGAGCCGGACGTCGCAGCCGGGCCGGAGCGGGCATCGGAAGACGGCACGGAGGGGACCCGGACGACAACCTGAATCATGGTGCGTCCGTCGGAGGTCTGCAGGGACGGTGTCTTAAGGGAGGTGGACGCGGGGGTGGGAGCCCCGTCACTTCTGAGCTAGAGAGGCATCGCCGCCGGTACCCGCCCGTGACGTCCCCGGACCCCCTGCGCCCAGCCGCCCTGGCCTCCCTGCTGTCCACCGGGTGGGGCCGGCAGGCCCTGCTGCTCACCGGGGGGGTGATCGGGGGCGAGCTGCTGCTGCGGGCTCTCCCCGGAGAGGGACTGGGTCTGGTGGGGCTCGCCGGAGTGGCGGCGGGCTGGTGGTGGCTGGGCCGGCGGCCCGCCCGCCTGGCACCGCCCCGGTTGCCCGCCAGCTTCGACGCCTGGCTGCGGCGCTGCGAGGAGCTGCTGCTCCAGTTCGAGCATCTGGAAGGGGGGCCGGACGAGGGCGAGCCGGGCGAAGGCCAGATCCAGCGCCGCGCCGGCCTCGCCGCCCTGCGCCAGGAGGGGGCCCGGCCCGGTCTCCAGCTCGCCCTGGTGGGCTGCGTCGCCCCCGACGCCGCCGGGGCCCCCCAGCTCCAGGCGGCCCT